>JANRLI010000013.1 GCA_033762625.1 Alphaproteobacteria bacterium | reverse complement strand
ATGCCCAGCGCCAGCACGATAGATCCAGATGCAATGGCGGCCGTTTGCACGCCCATAAGCGCCCAGTCATTTAAAGCCGCCAACGCCAAGCCAAGGCGTTCCTTGGCTGCCGAAGGTTGGTCCACGGCCATAAGTTCGTTTGTTGTGTGCAAGTCAATGTCGTATCGACGATGAAGCCATGCAAGCGCGGGGGTGAATGTTCGTTCCTGCAATTCCCTTAAACGCTTGGGTTCTTCTACGAAGTGACATAACAAATCTGTGCCTGCATAGGACAGCATTCGCTCCACCATCTGCGCGCGCTCTGTAGGGACATGATCAAGGCTGGTAGCCGCAAGCTGCATCAGCGGCATGGTGCCAACAGCAATTACATCACCCTGCCCTTGCCACTCCGCAGCAATCGCTTTGGCTAAAGCCCGATTGGGAAGCGCGAGTAATTTGCCAGCAGGGGTTTTAATCGGCTTGTCATCTAGTGCGACAGTGAAGGTAGTGTCAACTTCGGCAACAGCCGCATTTTTGTAAAACCGCTTCATGATGCTTAATGGAACAAGCCTTTCAGCTTATCAATCGCTTCCGATGGTTTGCCGATGTTTTTAATTACATCCTTGGCCTGATTGACCGTTGCCTTTACGGCATCCTGCGTTTTCATTTGTTCAATCATGGGTGGATGTGGGTCATTCAACACGGCCAAACAGCCATTGCCCTTGGTATTCGGGTCTACTTTTGGAACGCCGGATGAATTTGAACCACCGCCATTAATTGCACTCATGACCTTTTCAGCCACTGCTCTTTCTTCCGGCATGATGCTTAAGTTTGAAAGCGGGCCTGTGGCTTTCATGGGAACATTCAGAAAGCTTGCCGCCTGCTGGTCTTTAACCGCACTACGGAACAGCAAATTGGCCTGATCACGGCCTAAATCAACCGTGCCTTCACCCGCCACCGCTGCAATCGGGCTATCAAACAAAATGCCGTTGGAACGCAGCAAGCCGTTGGTAGCGATAAAGCGCATGGCACCGCAATTAATATTCTGTTTTTCAGTTGCCGTTGATTTTGGATAGAGCATTTTTATCAGAGCGAGGCCTGCTGCGCCGCTGCTGCCAACATCGACCGCGCCTTTACCGGCAACCATCTGAATTTTACCGGAAAGCGAGTTTTTAAAGCTTTCAGGCGTCATGCCTTGGCCAGAGATATCAATATCCAGATCACCATTAGCACTTAACGGCGACTTGCTATTGAACGCAGCAGCGAGTGCAGCAAAATCAATGTTATTACCGCTTAACACCACATGCGTTACAGGTGTGCCACCCGTTGGGTTGAAATCAAGGCTACCTTTATATGCAACATTTAAGAATGTTGCTGTAATCGGTTCAAGTTTGAGGCGACCACCGGATAAGTTCAAAGTGGTTTTGAGATTATCAAGCGATTTACCTTCAGCAAAAACGAGCTTACCAATGTTCAGTACAACATCTGCATTGATTGCTTTTAGCGCTTTGAAATCAGGCGTGGGCGCAGAAGCCACAATCATACTCGCGGCTTGTTTATCAACCATAACGAGCGATTGAATTGCTGGACGCAGCTTCTTTTGTACTGCTTTTGGCGCAGATGCGCTGAGCGATGTTAGGTTTGCTTCTGGCGCAGAAAGGCTACCGGAAATCATAGGCACTGTGCTTTCCAGATTGAGTTTCAAATTACCTGTAAAATCAATGCCCATGAGCTTGGCGGATAAGTTCTTAATGTCATGCACCTTTTCGCCGCGCGTATAGGTTCCTTTAACCGCATAGCTTTGACCTGCATAATCAGCCTTCAAATCAATCTGTGATGGCTTGCCATCGGCAAGTTGTTGCACGCCGCCCGGGGCTGTAAATTCAAGGGTGAAGGGCGTCTTATTATAGGAGCCTTCTGCGCCAACATTCAGGGCAGCATTATAAGGCGCTTTTACAGTCGCTTTCTTGATTTCTAAATCCTGCACCTTGCCGCTGCGTTCATCCTTTTGGCGCAGGGTGGTTTTGATGACTTCAATTGAGTTCAAATCAACGCGCTTGATTTCGAAATTGGCCTTTGCGTCAACAGTTGTGTGCGTGGCTTTGCCATCTGCTTTAGCATCAGCTTTAACCGTTGCGGATGTTGGGCCGTTATTGGGCGTTGCTTCCACCTCAACCGTTTCAGACTTGGGCATTTTTATATCCCAATTATTCTCGCCCGCCGCATTGGTGATGAGGTTAATATTCGCATCTTCAATAATGAAGTGGGTTACATCAATTTTGTGTTCGGAAAGCGCTTGCCAGTTCAGGGCAATATCCACCTTCCCTGCTTTGATAAATTCCTTGTCTTTAAAGCCAGCGGGGTTGCCGATGCTGACATCCTTCACGCTTAGCGCAAAACCATGGGCAAAGCTCACGCCAATTGGCCCATCCAGCGCAATATCGCGGCCAAGGGTTTTGCTGGCCTGCGCGGTAATATCTTTTTTAAACGCATCAAAATCAAAGGTAACAAGGAATGCGCCAACGAGCAGCAACGGTACAATCACGATAAAGGCAACAACACCGATGATTAAGCGCAGCAGTTTACCCATGAGAACTCTCCCTTAAAATTTTGTGCTAATACTCTTACAACTCATCACCAAAAGAAGCAAATGGGTCGCCATCATCTTCCGGGAATTCGAAGTAAGACCAGCTTTTTTTCAGCAATTCCGGCAACGGCGCCGTTATATCAATCAACCCTTTTCGCGGATGCGGAATGACTAATCGTCTCGCATGTAAATGTAGTTTTTTAATGGCAATCCCGCCATCGATTTTCGGTGTAGCATCATCGTAATACATGTCATCACCAACAATCGGCGTATCAATCTCATACATGTGTGCGCGAAGTTGATGTGTGCGGCCAGTAAGCGGCCATAGCGCAACAAACGAAACTTTAAGCGCTGTTTGCACCACTTCATAAAGCGTTACCGCATTTTTGCCTTCAGCTTTATCAGGGTGCATGCGGCCATCTTTCCCTTTACTGAGTGGCATAATGATTTTGCCCTGCTTTGGCTTGGGAACGCCATGCACCAATGCCCAGTAATATTTGCGTGTGGTACGTTCTCGAAAGCTTTCTGCGAGATGGCTTGCCGCAAAATCATTTTTTGCCAGCACAAAGACGCCTGATGTTTCTTTATCCAAGCGGTGCACCAATTTGGGACGCGTTGCATTTTCATAAATCGCTGTCAAAAAGCCATCCAGGTGACGCGATATACCCGTGCCGCCTTGCACTGCCAACCCTGCCGGCTTATTGATGACCAGCACGTCTTTATCTTCAAATAGAATACTGTCTTTTATATTCTTTTCTTCGCGCGCGGTTGGGCGAACTTTGCGCGGGCCCTCGGATTGCACCAGCATTTCATCGCTCATGGGCGGAACGCGCACAATCTGCCCAGATTCTAACCGCGCATTTGCTTTCGCGCGTTTGCCATCCACACGCACCTGCCCTGTACGCAGCAGTTTTTCTAGCTTTCCATGGGTGAGGCCTGGGTAGTGACGGCGAAACCAGCGATCGAGACGAAGCTCGGCTTCGTCATTGGTGACTTCAATATTTTCAACTTTGGTGGGCATTTTGTTCTTGTTCTATAATGGGCTGACTTTATTATCGCATTTATGACACAAACTATTCTGAAACCCAAACCTTTGCAAAAAGGTAGCCGGATTGGGGTTATTTCTCCCGCCCGTCACTCCCCGCAAGACTGGCTTACCCAAGGTAAAGCGGCTTTGGAAGCTGCGGGCTATGAAGTGTTCATTCACCCGCAAAATCGTATCGCCGACTATCAATTAGCCGGAACCGACCAGCAACGCGCGGCCGCATTGATGGAATGTTTTGAAGATAGCAGCATTGATGCAATTATTTCTACGCGCGGCGGCATCGGCAGTTACCGAATTGTGCCCTACCTTGATTTCGAAATCATCAAAGAGAACCCTAAAATCTTTTGCGGGTTTAGCGATTTAACTACGCTGATTAACACTATTCATAACCGCACGGGGCTTGTAACCTTCCATGGGCCGTTGCTGCTAAGTTTTTTTAAGAACAACGATCCCGCCAATATCACGCATTTCGTAAATTTCTTTAATGGCAGCGAACCATCCAACCCTATTCGCTACCCCACTGCCGAAAGTTTTGTGGAAGGCGTTGGCGAAGGACGTTTGGTTGGCGGTAACATCACGCTTTTACAAAATCTGATTGGCACAAAAGATGACGTAAACACTGATGGTGCAATTTTCTATATCGAAGATGATGATGGCGAAAAACCATGCGAAGTTGACCGCGCTATGTGGCATTTAAAAAACTGCGGCAAATTCGATAAAATCAAAGGATTGATTGTGGGCGAGTTTTGCGGTTTCCGCGAAGATAGCGCGGGGCCTTGGAAACATTCGGTGCATGATTTAATCCGCGAGCTAATCCCACCCACCATTCCCGTTGCCGTGCATTTCCCCTGCGGACACGGGAAATCGATCGTTCCCCTACCCTTGGGCACGCTGGGGAGACTGGAAACGACCCAAAAACAAGTTGTTTTGACCTGTCTCGAAAGTCCATTTGCATGAAACTATATGGTCTGATACAACATGGCCTTAGCCGAAAATAAGATTTAAACCGCCACAGACATTTCCGTCTGGGCTAGCTTTGGGTTGCGCCTATGTTGCTAAACAACCGCCATTTACTGGGCATTGCCGAGCTCTCCCCCCAAGAAATTAACACTATTCTCGATTTAGCTGACAAATACGTAGATTTAAACCGCGAGACAGAACGCAAAGGGCAACGGTTAAAAGGCCGTACGGTCGTCAATTTATTCTTTGAAGTTTCAACGCGTACCCGCGGCTCGTTCGAGCTGGCAGCAAAACGCCTTGGCGCAGATTGTATTAATATGAATGCCGACGGCACATCGACCCGTAAGGGCGAAACGCTGATTGATACCGCGATGACATTGAATGCCATGCACATTGATGTGCTGGTGGTGCGCCATTCGGCATCTGGAGCTGTAAAACTGCTTGCAGACAAAGTAAATTGCGCCGTGATTAATGCAGGGGATGGTCAGCATGAACACCCAACCCAAGCGTTACTTGATGCGCTGGTGATGCGCCGCCGTACCAAAAAGCTCGAAGGCCTTAACGTCGCCATTTGCGGCGATATTCTGCATAGCCGCGTTGCACGCTCCAACATCTTCCTTTTGAACAAGCTGGGTGCACGGGTACGCGTAGTTGCACCGCTTACCTTGTTGCCAAAAGATATTGAGCGATTAGGCTGCGAAGTTCACACGCGCATGGAAACGGGCGTAAGGGATGCCGACATCATCATGATGCTGCGCATTCAAAATGAACGGATGGAAGGTTCCTTTGTACCCAGCGCACGTGAATACTATCATTTCTTCGGACTTGACCGTGCGAAACTTAATCTGGCGAAGCCTGATGCACTGATTATGCACCCCGGCCCCATGAATCGCGGCGTTGAAATTGACAGCGAAGTCGCGGATGACATTCACCGCTCCCTCATTCTTAATCAGGTTGAGTTCGGTGTTGCCGTGCGCATGGCATGCCTTGATTTGCTGACCCGCCAATTGATGAGTAGCCAGCGTTTACAGGATGCCGCGCAATGAGCTTAAAAACCGCATATATCAATGCCCGCCTGCTTGATCCTGCCACAAAACTGGACACCAAGGGCGGTGTAATTGTTGAAAACGGAAAAATTGCCGATATCGGCGCACATATCGGTCCGAAACTTGCGGCCGATGTAAAAGTAATTGATGTAGCTGGCGCATGCCTTGCCCCTGGTCTTGTCGATATGCTGGTGCATACGGGCGAACCCGGCAATGAACACAAAGAAACATTTACAACACTGGGCGAAGCAGCGGCAGCTGGGGGCGTCACTGCTATTGCGACCATGCCAGACACTGACCCAATTATTGATAATGTTGCAGGCGTTGCATATATCGACCGCCGTGCACGCCAGACCAAAAGTGTAAAACACTTTCCATACGCCGCGATGACCGTGCAGTGCCAAGGCAAGGAAATGACCGAACTTGGATTATTGGCGGAAGCTGGTGCGGTTGGCTTTACCGATGGATTGAACCCATTGGGCGATGTGAAGCTGCTCCGCCGGATTATGTCGTATTCCCGAAGCTTTGATTTGTTACTACTGCAATTGCCGCTACACCCACGCCTTGCCGAAGGTGGGCTCATGAATAGCGGAGAAATGTCAACCCGCCTTGGGCTATCCGGTATATCTGCCGAAGCAGAAGCCTTGCAAGTGATGATAGATCTGCGCTTGGCCAAGGCTACTGGCGCACGTCTTCATATCGGACCAGTCAGTATGTCGGAAAGCGTGCAGCTTATTCGCGCCGCTAAGGGCCAAGGTGTGCGTGTTACCTGCTCCACTTCGCCGCAGTATTTTACACTGACAGAAAATGATGTCGGTGATTACCGTACCTTTACAAAAATAATGCCGCCGTTGCGTGATGAGGAGAACCGTAAAGCGATCGCCGAAGCGGTCGCCGATGGCAGCATTGACATTATTGCCAGCAATCATCGCCCGCAAGATGTAGATTCCAAACGTCTGCCTTATGCGCAGGCAGCACCCGGCATTGTGGGGCTTGAAACCTTATTAGCGCTCAGCCTTAAACTACATCATGAAAATAAGATGAGCCTGCTAGACGTATTGGCCACCATGACTTATAAGCCGGCCGAATTATTACGCCTGCCGATCGGCCGCTTGGCCAAGGGAAGCGCAGCTGATTTTGTAATTTTTGATGCCGATGAACCGTGGCGTATCAATAATGACAACTTGCATTCGAAATCAAAGAATTCACCTTATGATACGCTGCCGGTTCAAGGCCGCGTGAAGCATACTATCCTTGATGGACGCCACGTTTATGATAGTACTAAGATGGCAAACGCCGCTTAAATCTTAGGTCATAATGCTTCATCCCACATTTTTGAATTCCCTTTATGAATATCAGCTCTTTACCTGCGCGCTATATTTTGGCGCGTATCTGCTTGGCTCAATTCCGTTTGGATTATTGCTGACCAAGCTTGCGGGGCTTGGTGATATTCGCACTATGGGTTCGGGCAATATCGGTGCAACGAATGTGCTGCGCACCGGTAATAAATCGCTTGCTGCACTCACACTGTTTTTGGATGGGGGTAAAGGCGCGCTGGCGGTTTGGCTTGGCCTTGCCATCAGCGACAACACATTTTTTGCGCTGCTGATGGGCCTGTGCGCTGTGATTGGTCACATCTATCCAATTTTTTTGAAATTCAAAGGCGGCAAAGGCGTTGCGACCGCCATCGGCTTTTACATGATGATGTCATGGGAATTGGGTCTGATGATTGTGGTCATGTGGCTTATAATTGCCTTTGTATTAAAAAAATCATCCGCTGCCGCGATTGCTGCCATTGGCTCCGCGCCGTTCTTTGCATGGTTTCTCGATATGCCCGAATATATCCTTTATTTTGGCGGGCTTTCAGCGCTGATTATCTGGAAGCATAAAGCAAATATTGAGCGCCTTTTTAATGGCACCGAACCCACCATTGGAAAAAAATGATGATTACTACTCGCGCTATGAACGATAATGAGCGCATGGACTGGTTAAGGCTAATCCGCAGTGAAAATATCGGCCCTATTACGTTTTATAAATTGCTGGAACGCTTTGGCACCGCGGAGAACGCGCTGCGTCAAGCACCAGAACTTGCCAAACGTGCTGGCGCCAAAAAGCCAATTATTATCGCAACGCGCGAAGTGGCTGAAAAAGAAATCAGCGCTTTAGAAAAGTGTGGCGGATATATGGTGGCCGCGTGCGAAGCGGATTATCCCGCGCATCTGCGTGCTGTTGAAGACGCACCGCCGATCTTAAGCGTGAAGGGTCAGCGCAGCGCATTAAACGGCAGACGCATGGTCGCCATGGTGGGTTCACGCAACGCATCCTTGAACGGAAGGCAATTCGCCGAACGCATTGCGCGTGATTGCGGGCAGGCGGATATGATGGTGGTATCCGGTTTGGCCCGCGGTATTGATACCGCGGCCCATCAAGGCGCATTGAAAACAGGTACCATTGCGGTTGTAGCGGGCGGAATTGATGTGATTTACCCCGAAGAAAATGCCAAGTTATATGATGCTATTTGCGAAAAAGGCGCCATTATCGCCGAGAGCCAGTTTGGGGTGCCACCCACCAACCGCCATTTTCCAAAACGGAACCGCATCATCTCGGGTGTGAGCGAAGGCGTCTTAGTTATTGAAGCGGTTGAACATTCTGGCTCCCTGATTACTGCTCGAATGGCCTTGGAACAGGGCCGCGAAGTGATGGCGGTTCCCGGTTCCCCGCTTGATCCACGCAGCAAAGGAAATAACAATTTGTTGCGTCAGGGCGCAATATTGGTTGAAAACGTGCAGGATATTATGGGCGGACTGTCCAAATTACCCAACCACACCCTGTCAGAGCCATTGGCAAGTTTTTCGGAACGAAACGAATCTCTATCCGAGGATGATATTGCCCAAGCTCGCAGCAAAATCCTTGAAACCCTTGGGCCAGTGCAGGTCCGGATTGATGATTTAATCAGGGACGTGAATTTGCCCGCATCCATTGTTTTAGCTGCACTTTTAGAGCTGGAACTAGCCGGAAAAGCTGCCCGTTCACCGGGGCAATTTGTGGCGCTTATTGACGCGAGCTAATAAATTGTTTACGGGTCAGCACCTACAGGTAAACGGCGTATTAAAATTTTTTGCCTCTTTTCTGACCATATATAAGCATGTCCGGACACAAACTCGTCATCGTTGAATCGCCCGCAAAGGCAAAAACCATCAATAAATATTTGGGCTCGGATTATACCGTTTTGGCCTCTTTTGGGCATGTGCGTGACCTCCCACCCAAAGATGGCTCAGTAAGACCCGATGATGATTTCGCCATGTCGTGGGAATTGGGTGATCGCGCTGCGCGGCCCGTTGGTGAAATTACCAAAGCATTAAAAGATGCCGACACCTTATATTTAGCAACCGACCCTGACAGAGAAGGTGAAGCCATTGCATGGCACGTGCAGGAAGTATTGGAACACAAAAAACTGCTCAAAGGCAAAAAAGTCCACCGCATTACGTTTAATGAAATCACCAAAAGCGCGGTAAAGGATGCGATTGAAAATCCGCGAGCGCTTGACCAGCCACTGATTGACGCTTACATGGCACGCCGCGCGCTCGATTATTTGGTTGGCTTCTCGCTCTCGCCCGTATTGTGGCGCAAATTGCCAGGCGCACGTTCGGCTGGCCGTGTGCAATCAGTTGCATTGCGTTTGATTTGCCAACGAGAAGATGAAATTGAAAAATTCATCCCGCAGGAATACTGGACCATTGAAGCTGTATTCACAACCGACACTGGCGCACAAATTCCTGCGCGCCTGTCGCAATATGACGGCAAGAAGGTTGAAAAGTTCACCTTCACCAATGAAAAAGATGCCAAGGCCGCCTTCGATAAACTGAATTCACTGAACTACACGGTTGGTGAGATCGAGCGCAAGCAAACCAAGCGTAACCCCTACGCGCCATTCACCACTTCGACGCTGCAACAAGAAGCATCGCGCAAACTGGGCATGGGCGCTTCACGCACCATGCGCATGGCGCAGCAACTTTATGAAGGAATGGATATTGGCGGTGAAACCATTGGCCTCATTACCTATATGCGTACCGACGGTATTTATTTGTCAAATGAAGCGATTGCCGGCGCGCGCAATATCATCGGTAAGGAATATGGCGATAAGTACCTGCCCAGCGAGCCACGCATATATAAGAGTGTGGTAAAGAATGCGCAGGAAGCTCACGAAGCCGTTCGCCCTACTGATTTAAGTCGCTTGCCATCACAGGTCGCCCGTTATCTGGAACCCGATGCGCTGCGGTTATATACTCTTATTTGGCAACGCACGGTTGCGAGCCAAATGGAAAGCGCAATTTTGGATCAAGTTGCCATTGATATTGTGGGCTCAAATAAGGGCTTTGAATTCCGCGCGAATGGTTCGGTTGTATTATTCGATGGCTTTTTGAAAGCTTACGAAGAAGAAAAAGATGACACCGAAGCAGCAAGCGATGAAGACAAACAATCCCGCTTGCCAAACGTAAAGACCGGTGAAGCACTAAAGAAAAATTCGGTCACGCCAAACCAGCATTTTACCGAGCCCCCACCGCGCTATTCCGAAGCGAGCCTGATTAAAAAACTGGAAGAGCTTGGCATTGGCAGACCTTCAACCTACACCAGCATCATTCAGGTATTACAAGACCGTGATTATGTAGTGCTGGATAAGAAGCGCTTTGTGCCCGAAGACCGCGGACGCATCGTGACCACATTCCTTAATCACTTCTTTGAACGCTATGTTGAATACGGCTTTACGGCATCGCTGGAAGAACAACTAGATAAGGTTTCTGAAGATAAGCTGAACTGGAAGGCTCTCTTGCGCGATTTCTGGAAAGATTTTTCTGCCGCGATTGATGGCACGAAAGAATTAAAAATCCGTGATGTGATTGATGCGCTTGATGAAAATCTTGGGCCCCACTTCTTCCCGGATAAGGGTGATGGTGTTGACCCGCGTCTTTGTAAATCATGCAATACGGGGCGTCTTGGGTTGCGCCTTGGTAAAAACGGCGCGTTTGTTGGCTGTTCCAATTATCCTGAATGCAAATACACCGCGCCGCTAGTTGCCGGTGAAGCAGCAAACGCTGGAAGCGCCGAACCAAAATTATTAGGCAACGACCCTGTCACCAACATGCCTGTAACATTACGCAACGGCCCATACGGCATGTATGTGCAGCTGGATAGGCCCGAAAGCGCCGCGCCGCCAGCCCCAAAAGAAGAAGTGGTTGAAGACGAAGTTGACGCCACAAAAGACTCTGGGGGCAAAAAGAAGAAAAAGAAAAAAGCCAAAAAGGAAAAAGGCCCACAACCCAAACGCAGCAGCCTTCCAAAAGGCCTTGATCCCGCCACTATCGATCTGGATATTGCGCTCAAGCTATTGGCATTACCGCGCGATGTTGGCCCATACCCTGAAACGGGAGAAGTCATTCAAGCAGGCGTTGGTCGTTTTGGCCCTTACTTGAAACTGGGTAGTGTTTATAAATCCATTCCAAAAGATGAAGACGTACTTACTATCGGTTTGAACCGCGCAACGGTTCTTATGGCTGAAGCGCTTGAAAAGCGTAAAGCCATGCAAGGCCGCGACGTAGGTGAACATCCCGCAGACAAGAAAATGATTACTGTGCAACAAGGCCGCTTTGGCGCATTTGTAAAACACGGAAAAGTTATGGCTACCTTGCCAAAAGGCACAAACATGGATGCCCTGACACTGGCAGAAGCTGTTGAAATCCTCGCCAAAAAAGCCGCCAAAGGGGCTGCGCCTAAAAAAGGCAAGGCAAGCAACGATGACGAAACCACTGAACCAAAGAAGGCCGCGCCGAAAGGCAAATCAAAAGCTGCAAAGGCCGAAGAAAAAGCAGCACCCAAAAAGAAAGCCGTAAAGAAAAAGAAAGCGGCGTAACAAGAATAGAAAAATAAATTGAAAAAGAACAAACCACCTAAAGACAAAAAACCAACATCCTTCCCTGCTTCGGAAGAAATCCTTAAATTCATCAAAGAAAGCCCCGTTCCCGTTGGTAAGCGTGAAATTGCACGTCACTTTCGTATCCACGATGACCAACGCATAAAACTTAAACGCCTGCTGCAAGAATTAAAAGTTAGCGGGAATGTTGAAAAGTCGCACGGTAAGAAAATATCCCGACCCGGTGCGCTGCCCGATATTCTTGGCGTTGAAATCACGCATATCGATGGCGATGAAATGACGGTCCGCCCACTGGAACCACAAAAAGACCCCAATGCGCGTATTCATCTGCATATCTCCCACCATCAGGCCAAGACCCTAAAGCTGGAAAGCTTGGCCAAGGGCGACCGCTTGCTGGTGCGCGTGGAACATCAAGGACGCGGCGATTACACCGCAAGGCCCATCAAAAAACTGCCCCGCGCTGTTTCCAAACTGGTGGGTGTTGTTGAGCAAAGTGGTGAAGGATTAGTCCTGCGCCCCACTGACCGCAAGAACCGTGATGAATATGTTATCGACCATAAAAACGAACTCAAAGCCGTTAAGGGTGATATTGTTGTGGGCGATGTGTTATCACAAAGCAAGTTCGGCAAAAAACTTGTGCGCATCACCGAAAATCTTGGCCCGCTTAATGCACCGCGCGCCGTATCGCTTATCGCGATTGCACAGCATAGTATTCCATGGCAATTCCCTGAAGGTGTAGTAGAAGCATCAGAAAAATTAGTTGGCGCCGATTTAAAAGGCCGCACGGATTTACGCAAACTACCCCTCATCACCATTGATGGCGCGGATGCCCGTGACTTTGATGATGCCGTTCATGCCGAAATGGATGACAGCCCATCCAATAAAGGCGGATGGAAATTGACAGTGGCGATTGCCGATGTTTCGTATTACGTCAAATCAAACTCCATCATCGACCGTGAGGCAATCAAGCGCGGCAATTCGGTTTATTTCCCCGACCGCGTTGTGCCGATGCTGCCCGAAGCATTATCGAATGAATTATGTTCGCTAAAGCCACAGGTTGACCGCGCCTGTATGGTTGCGCATATGACGATTGATAAGCATGGCGAATTGAAACACTTCAAATTCTCCCGTGCGCTCATGAAATCGGTTGCCCGCACCACCTATGAACAGGTGCAAGAAGCCTTTGATGGCAACCCGAATGATATCACTAAGCCCATATTGGAAACCGTAATTAAACCGCTTTATGGCGCTTACCACGTATTACTTGAAGCGCGCAAGAAACGCGGTACGCTGGAATTGAACATTGCCGAACGCCAAATCAAGGTTTCGGAAGACGGGAAGATTTCATCCATTGGCAATCGTGCGCGCCTTGAAAGCCACAAGCTGATTGAAGAATTCATGGTGCTGGCGAATGTTGCGGCCGCACGTGCACTGCAAGACGGCAATATGGGCGCGCTGTACCGCGTACATGACTTGCCTTCGGTTGAAAAGATTTCTGCCTTGCGCGACTTCCTGAAAGGTTTTGGCGTTAATTTATCACCTGGAAAAACACTGCGCCCAGCTGATCTCGCAGCTATCCTTGAACAATTTGTTGATACCGCACATAGCCAGGTTATTAACGAGGTGATGCTGCGAAGCCTTGCGCAAGCGATATACAGCCCCGAAAATATTGGGCATTTTGGCCTTGCGCTTTCCCATTACGCACATTTTACATCGCCCATCCGCCGTTATGCGGATTTGATTGTACACCGAGCCCTCATCCGTTTGTTCAAACTGGGGGATGACGGAATTACCGATGATGAACTGTCGCGCCTTGACGAAATTGGCGAACACATATCCAAAACCGAACGCCGCGCGATTGATGCCGAGCGTGATGCAAGCGACCGTTACACATCGCTCTATCTTGCTGATAACATCGGTGCGGAATTTGAAGGCCGCATTAGCGGTGTTACGCGCGCGGGAATTTTTGTGCGTCTTACTGAAACCGGCGCGGATGGGTTTGTACCCATGAGCCAGTTGCCCAATGATTATTATAACCATGATGAACAAAACCAGCGGCTTGTTGGATCAAAGCATGGCAAAGTGTTCCGGCTTGCCGATATGCTGAAGGTAAAACTGGTTGAAGCAGACCCCGTTGTAGGTGGCCTTAGATTCTCTATCGTTGGAGTTATTGGCCGCGCCAGCACACCAGTCAGGGATAGTGGGAATTTTAGAAAAGACCGCAGCGGGAAACATCCGTTCGGTGGCAAGAGAAGCTTTAAAAAAGGCCGCAGGAGAAGGTAAAACCACCGTTTGTGGCACGCGCAAAACTATCCACAAACCGCTCGCAAACGCTGGAGATTCGCGCAGAATCTGTGTGTCCAAGCAGCAACAACTGCAAAGTAGATAGCTTAAGATTGCCAAAAAGCCCGAACTTAGCTAGGAAATAAGCTTCTAACGTATTAATCTTTCATAGGTTTTTAAGCTTTTGGTCGCGAGACTGCGAATGCGGCATATTTAAGTCAGATGAGGTTTCAGTAATGAACTTGACCAAGCATTTTTATCAATCGGTTGCGCTGCTGGTTTTGGCCAGCGCAGCGTTTGTCTCAACGCCTCTTTTTGCTCAAACGGCAGATCCGAATGATGATGCGCTTCGCCCGCTTATCGTTCGCCCAACAGACGGCGTTTCATCGGCTGCTCCAGCGCCAATTGCCCCTCCATCTGGCGCAACCATTACCCCAATTTCTGCTCCAACTGATTTGACACAGGCTGCCGGTGCAAGCGATGCACGTCTGCGTTTGCCGCCCCCACCAGCACCAAGCCAAATCGATTTAAATACCGCACAACCTGCACCTGGTTCCCGTACGCCAGTGCGCGCACCGGTTGGCCAGAATATGTTTGCTGATTTCGGCCCGCCAAGTGGTTCCAGTGTTTCGGACCGCGTATTCCAGTTACGCGATGAAGCAATTGGCCTTCGCCAGGCGGTTGACCGCGACGTTGATGAATTCACCCAATTACGTGGCCGCGGCGCTGCTGGCGCTATCCAATTCCATTCTACCGTTGCGGCTATAACCGCACGTTTGGAAGCAGGCACGACCCGTGGCAACCCGATTTTGCAACGCCAATGGTCTGAAGCTGAGCAAAGCCTGACGGAAGTGAACTATTCGATTTCCAAACTGAACCTGCTCTCCACCACCCTATCTGCTTCATCATCCCAAGCAGCTTACCTGCTTCAGGCTATTAAGGCAGCGTTTGAACTTTCTGGCGCATTGGATGAAGACCATGACCAGCTCGCGATGATCCGTGATGAAGTTGCCAAGTCCACAGTAAACATCGACCGCATTCGCGGTGAAATCAACGACGACATCCGTCGCCAAAACACCTATCTCGCAACAGAACGCCAAAACCTGCAAGTGCTTGCCTTGTCTATCAGCCGCGGCGAACTCATTCGTAACTCGCTTGCGGGTCAAACCGTTATTGTTGGCAATGAACCCATCTATGGAACCTTGCCAAATACGCAAATGGACGTAAGCGGCTTCCCAAGCATTCGCGAACCCACCAGCCTTTCACCAACCGACAATGGCGGCGTTTACAACCCGCCAGCCGTACCGGTTGATCCTGTTCAGTCTGCCCCACTTGCTCGTAATCGCTCTGCCCTTCCGATGAAGACCGGTAGCGCAACCGCACGCGGCGCAACGCCCGTTAGCGCGATGATGGGCGATGAAGCAACGCTGGGCCAACTTCTTGTTCTTGTACGCTTTAACGAGCCACAGGTGGATTACGAAGACCAGATGTACCAAGCTGTAAGCACAGCGTTAGACCGCAAGCCAGATGCAAACTTTACCGTTGTAGCCGTTAGCCCGAAAAGCAACGACCCAGCAGCAGTTGGCGGGGATGTGGAACGCGCGGAGCGTAATGCAGAAAACGTGAAAAGCTCGCTCATTCAGCTGGGCCTACAACCCAACCGCATTTCCATGAGCAATATCAGCAGCGAAGCGGCACAAAGCCCCGAAGTGCATCTCTACATTCGCTAAGTAAATTAAGGCAAACCCATTAAAAACCCCGCGAAAGCGGGGTTTTTTAGTTTCAGGATTTTGGGTTATTTTATGATCATATTTTTAAAGGATATGGCATGGCCAAAACACCGCTTGTTGAACTGGCAAAAGACAATGCCCAAGTAAATATTCACACTGCGCCAAAACGCGGCGTTGATGTGCGTTTCTATTTCAAAGCAACAGCTATAGAAGTTACTGCGGATAAGCTAAATGCTATGCTTGATCTGATTATCGAAGATTTAAATAAAGGCTGGAAAGCAGAATTCGGCGAAGCACCTGCATTTAAAACCCAACTTACAAAAGGCAACGTGCATATACAAAATGTTGTGGTTGGTTCTAATAAAAAACTGACTTTTGAAGTATCCTTGCAGGAAGTCGAATTCGACAGCATTAATAATTCGAATGCACAACGTGCCGCCGCAAATTCAATCTTGCGTACACTCAATACCGCCCTGCCCCACGCATTGAAACAAGCCTAATCAACCATATTTGTTGGACGGAAGTAATTCGCCGCCGCGCCAGCTGCCGCGCCATTTCTGCCGCCAGAGCGGCTTAGAATTATCGCGTGTTACGGTTTCAATTTTTTGCTGCGGATTGCGGATACTCGCAACGCTTCCTTGGGTAAATAGCCCCGATTGCTCGGCTGCCAAACTTATGCTTTGTACCACAAAGGCAACCATATCTGCTTCTTCGGTTGTTTCAGCAACCGGGACAACCAAGCCAGCCTCACGCCAAATAAGCGGGTTTTCTTCTTCGCGTTCATCTAAGTCCGGCTTCAGGACAAAAGAGCCGCCCAGCGCGGCGATTTCCTCGCGGAAGCGCTCAATGCGGTATTTGCCTGAATATTCTTGAAAGATAACGGGGTAATCGCTTTCAGGTCCCATAATCCAGCCCGGGCCGATTTCCCCATACACATCAACGGTTGAAGCAGTCCAGCGTGGATCAAAATCAAGAACAACTAGACGAACAGGGGGAGCTTCCGCGTCTTGCGGGTCAGACTTCGTTGTAAGGGCTGAAGAATGAAGGGCCATTGATGCGCGACCTTATAGGCTGAGTACCAGCAGACGTAAAGGAGATTCGGGAATCTCATCTACATGGCGTACGGGCTGCGTTTGTGCTGCTTTTTCCTTTTCAATCAATTTTGCGTAATAGCCAGGCGGGCGCGGAATATAATTTTCGCCTCTGCGCACGGCCCATGCGGCTCTGCGATCTGCAAATGATGATGTGGGTTTTGATTTGGCTAATAGCGCCATGTGTTGCTCCTGCTGTGTATTGTCCAAAACGCAGATTGGTTGGCTGATGAAACCTTGCAATCTGTAGGGACTACAGCAGCGGGTAATGGTGGTTTACCCATCGGGGTGCACTTTCCCCTAAGCTATAGCGCTTTAGCACTTGGTAACGCGGTTGCAAGCAAGCCCTCAAATCCCGCGATTCACATCCATTTGTCTGTGAGTGAAGAAAATATACTTATGGGCACCCCTATTGTCAAGTATGTTTGTAGGAATTGTATATTTATCAAAATCTCAATAAAACATGGGGTTTATAGCGATTCCTTGAAACTAATCAGCACCTAATTATCCGCAGGCTGATTTTAAAGTCGCTGCGGCTGGCTTGTAATCCGGAGCACGGCTGGCAAAGACCCGCGAACCCATGAACAGACGTTCCAAAACTGCCGGATCTGTCTCACCCAATATAGCCTTTGCGCCGCCATCCACATTAATCAGCCGGAAGCCAGCGCCTTCTAGCCGCTCGATTGCTTTAGCAGAGCGCACTCCGCCCTCGCACAGCACATGAATTGCCAACCCTTTTGGCAAGCCAGCAATAACGGGATTATCCAATTGTACTTCACCGCCGCGCAGTGATGCGGTAGCAAGTTGGCGCGATCTATCTTGTGATAATGAAAAGCTCAACAGTTCCTCTGCATCGCGAACATCAAGAACAACATTTGGTTTACCGCCATCCTTGGAACGCAAATCGAGCTCGGCTGCAAAATCGACCACATTAGTAACACCAGTAACGGTTGCGCCAATGTGTTTCGCAACAGCTTTAATGCCCGTATAGAACACTCCCACACTGTTAGCGATGTGATAGGTAATCGCGCCAACTGCCGTGATATTATCACCCGCAAAGGTTGGCAACACGCGCGGATTGTCAATAGATGGAGCAATCAAATCTGTTTCAATTGCACTACGCAATAACGGGCTAAGGATCTGACCATCACGGCCAACTGCCAAGGCACGGCGTACCGTTGTGCCATCAATTACCCGACCTTGAGTAACAACTGGTGCGCGCTCGTCTTCAAAATGGAGTTCTAATGCCTGCTCACTGTGCGGCTGAACATCCTTGATTTTGGCAGCGATGAAGTTAATTTTTTTGGATGCAATCAGATGCTCCAGCAATTTCTGGCGCTCTGGCGCAACGGGGTTGCCGTTAAACACAATCGCCACTTCATGCACATGTTTGTTTTCCGGTGCAGACACACGTTTAGGATCATCACCTAATAACAAATAATCAATCACATGCTGTTCAAGAATGGCTGGCGTTGCTGCTTTGGCATCGACCAATAATCCGCGGATATGATAGGCCACCCTAGCAGGATCATGTTTATCATCGCCAAGTTTATTATAAAACGCATCAACCAATGGGCGAAGCGCCGCGATTTGCTCAGGATTTGGCGGGATTTTTCCATAGAACGGGATTGATGTATCGCCAAGCGGCGCATACACATTAATCACCCCATTAAAATCGTGACCGACTAGCGTCGCGATATCCAAGCTGGTACCACCCCACCCCAGCAATGATAATTCCTTGTCATTCGATGCAATCAGCTTGGCGAGTGCCAGCTTATCTTCCCAATTCTTTTCCGAATATGGCGCGATGTAATTTGCATGGTTCTTAACTGCTACGCGCTCTTCAAATTCATGGCCCGTTGCCAGAACAACATGATCATAGGTATTTTTGACGCCATTTTCCTGAGTCACACTTAAGGTATTATCTGCATATCGTTCAATATTCACCGCAACTGATGGCATATTATTGATTTGAATGCCAAGTTCATCTGCTAGCTGCTTGGTTTGGTCATGCAGCCATAAAATATAATCGCCATATAGGCCACGCGGTACGAAACTGTTCTTGGTATAATCCTTTTCCGGCACAACATTGTTGAGATATTTCAAGAATCCGTAGCCTGTGGGCGCAAGCGGATCCATTACTTCGACGCTGCGGTTCAAAATCAACGCATCACTCTGCGCATTATAGGCAGGGCCAGTTGTTACCTCACCAATAATGTCGATATTCCGCAGCGCGCCAATATCTTGTCCTGCTTCCTTGCGCTGTTTTAGTTCTAATACAGCACTGAAGGCAGTTGCCACGCCGCTAAACCCGCCACCAACAATCCCTAATGAATGAATGCTCATAAATCTCTCCGCGTTAAATACAGAGAAACAATGCAGCCTGAACCGCCTTATTGTCAAGTTAGTTTGTAGGATTTGTATTATTTAAGAATACGCCTATTTTTGTTGGAGATTTTGAAATCTTAAGAAACTAATTTTGCTTTTAGTAATCCGCGCACGGAATTGCCAAGATACACCTGCTTGGCCGTTTTTAAATCATCAGGAAACACGGTTTTCTCGATTACGTGGTTTTTTGCAATAAATTCTGCACGAAATACGCCCGGCAGCAACCCCGCAGTTATAGGCGGCGTTACAAATGTTCCATCTGCTTGCTCCAGAAATATATTCATGTAACTTCCTTGTGTCACTTCCCCGCGTTCATTTAAATACACTACCTCATCACAACAGGTTGATTTTTTGAGCCGTGCGCATGGCGCGTCCAGAAAATCACGCGTGGTTGTCTTATGATACAAATACGGATTATTACTTTGCATAATTTCTGGCGCGTAAACGAAATGAATAGTCTGGGTTAACGCACCTGCTGGCAAGGCCTGCGCGGTCAAGTTTATGCCACCACTAGAAAGCAATACAAGCCTGCACCGTGTGTGGTCATCAACGATATCTGCTACAAATTCATTAAGCGCCTTGATTACCTTGTCCCTGTTAAACGGAATTTCATAATAAGCCGCAGAAGCAGCCATGCGTTGCATGTGGAGATCCAGCAGATAAAAGCCGCCCTTTTTGTCATAGCGCAGGGTTTCAATTAACCCTTCGGGTTTAATGTGATGTTGAAAGAATTTTGTCTTGAGCAGGCATTCCTGATATTCACTGGTTGCAGATGAATCATATACCACGCCACTACCAATGCCCATTTCACCTGCATAGGCTTGATCATCTTTTGGAAAAAGCACAGCTGTGCGAATGGCTACATTAAAAACAGCTTCACCCTGCCCCATCATACCGATGGCGCCGCAATAAATGCCACGCGGGGATGTTTCAAGTGCACGGATTTTTTTCATCGCTTGTATTTTTGGCGCACCGACAACTGAACCCGGAGCAAATAGCGCCTTAAACAAATCCATACAGTTAATATTTGGTTTTAAGGTAGCGCTTACGGTCGAAATCATTTGATGCAATGTTTTGTATGTTTCCACGGCATATAAATTATGCACAGCCACACTGCCCGTTTGTGAAATGCGCCCAACATCGTTGCGCATTAAATCTACAATCATAAGGTTTTCAGCCTGTGATTTGGGTTCAGTAGCAAGGGTATGCGCTACCACTTTGTCCAATTCTGGCAGCGGGGCGCGGGGCGCGGTGCCCTTCATGGGGCGCGTTTCGATATGGCTACCGCTTTTCTTGATAAACAGTTCAGGAGAAAGCGATAAGACTTTAAAATCTGGCGCATCAAGATAAGCGCCATATGCTACGGGTTGCTGTTCACGCAACCGTAAGTATAAATTAACCGGATCCCGCTTGCATTCAAATGTTGTCTTGAAGGTAAGATTTAGCTGATAAATTTCCCCGGCACTTATTGCTTCGCGTGCTTTTTCAAAACGCTGCGTGTAGTCATCTTGCGACCATTCCGGAACAAGGGTTGGAATGTGAATGCCTTGCCCTGCCTTGTTTTTTAAATAGGCTGTGGCTTGATCAGCACTCAACCTCTCACGGGTTTTAAATACACCAAACCACAGCAACGGAACATTACGGTTTTGGGGTAAATACGGGGTGAGGCTTGGTTCCAGCACATAAGCCAGCTCAAACGCACAAAATCCAGCCGCATAAAGCTCACGTTTATGTGCATTTTCCAGTTTTTCGAAAGCCGCAAGAACCTCTTCCGGCGCATCAGCGCGAATGAGTTCGAGCGGATCTTCAAACAACCACGCCCCTTCATCCCTGTCTTTGGTATTATCGAGAAGAATAAAGGTCATGGCTTTTCAGCACTGTTACTCGGCAGCGTCGTGATAAATCTGGCTGCCTAGTTTGCGGAATTCATTTGATTTTTCCTGCATACCTTTATCTGCCATATCGCGGATTTCGGCAGAAATCTTCATGGAGCAGAATTTCGGCCCGCACATCGAGCAGAAATGCGCAAGTTTTGCGCCTTCGGCTGGCAAGGTTTCATCATGGAACGATGCTGCTGTGTCCGGGTCAAGCGATAGGTTGAACTGATCTTTCCAACGGAACTCAAAACGTGCCCGCGAAAGCGCATCATCTCGCAGACGCGCACCCGGGTGTCCCTTTGCTAAATCAGCCGCATGCGCTGCGATTTTATACGTAATAACGCCAACTTTCACGTCATCACGGTTGGGCAAGCCCAGATGCTCTTTGGGTGTCACGTAACACAGCATCGCTGTGCCGAACCAGCCAATCATCGCCGCTCCAATGGCTGACGTGATGTGGTCATACCCCGGCGCAATATCGGTTGTAAGCGGCCCAAGCGTATAGAATGGCGCTTCGCCGCACACCTCCAATTGCTTATCCATATTTTCTTTAATCTTGAGCATTGGCACATGGCCCGGGCCTTCAATCATCACTTGGCAATCATGCTTCCATGCGATTTTGGTAAGCTCGCCCAGCGTTTCCAATTCACCAAATTGCGCTTCATCATTGGCATCTGCAGTCGAACCAGGCCGCAACCCATCACCCAATGAGAATGCAACGTCATATTGCTTAAGCAATTTGCAGATATCCTCAAAATGCGTGTAGAGGAAATTTTCTTTATGATGGGCGAGGCACCATTTCGCCATGATGCTGCCGCCACGCGATACAATGCCGGTTACCCGTTTTGCAGTAAGAGGAATGTAAGCCAAGCGCACCCCCGCATGGATGGTGAAGTAATCAACGCCTTGCTCGCATTGCTCAATGAGCGTATCGCGGAAGATTTCCCATGTTAAATCTTCGGCCTTGCCGTTTACTTTTTCCAAAGCCTGATAAATGGGCACCGTGCCTATCGCAACAGGTGAGTTGCGGATAATCCATTCACGCGTCGTGTGAATGTGACGTCCCGTTGATAAATCCATCACGGTGTCAGCACCCCAGCGGATCGACCACACCATTTTTTCAACTTCCTCCGCGACACTGGATGCAACAGCTGAGTTGCCGATATTCGCATTAATCTTTACCAAGAAATTACGGCCGATAATCATCGGCTCTGATTCAGGGTGGTTGATGTTGTTTGGAATAATCGCGCGGCCAGCCGCGATTTCATCACGAACGAATTCCGGCGTTACGAAGTCAGGAATATTTGCGCCAAAGCGTTCGCCCTTATCTTCGGCTTCTTTCAATTTTGCTTTGCGGCCGATATTTTCACGGATAGCCACATATTCCATTTCCGGCGTTACAATGCCCGCACGTGCATAAGCAAGCTGCGTTACTGCTTTGCCGTCTTTAGCGCGTAACACAGGCACGTCGCCGCGGTCAAACTGTGCAACTTTCAACACTTCACCTGGCGCCAAGCCATCATCTTCGGGTTTGCGGGTGCGGCCCTCCACAACTTCCACATCCCCGCGCTGCATAATCCATTCGCGGCGCAAGGCAGGCAAGCCTTTGGTAATATCAATTTGAATGGCAGGATCTGAATATGCGCCCGATGTATCATAGACGCGCATCGGTTCTTCTTTTGCTTCTGGCGCTAAATCAATTTCGCGCATTGCGACGCGGATATCCTTATGCTTGTCACCTTCCACATACACTTTGCGGGATGATGGAAAAGCGCCGGTTGTTACCGTCATATCGTTTGAATTATCGAGCATCACAAACCCCTTTTTAGTTTTTGAATTGTGTGGTCAAAGGGATTGGTGGATTTCATTATTCCATCCCTCCGCCGGCACAACCCGGATCAGGTTCTAAGAGTATTTCTCAGCCCTTATGTACTCAAACGCCGTACGGCTTCGCTCGCATAAGCTCGCGCGGTGACGGTCGTCACCGATACTATGTTTGAGGTAATAATGAGCACCTCTTGGAATAAGGGAAAGATAGGCGCATCAGCTTTTTTGTCAAAGGATTTAGGCCAATAGCTTATTTATATGAGTTAAAGGGCGGCGACAGCCGACCCGCGAGCTTATGCGAGCGAAGCCACCTAAAGATAATGGCCGGCGTTTGAGCTATATGAGGCGTTTAACGGCCTTCACAACCATATCCACAGAGATAGCCTGCATGAGGCCAAAGGGGTTCACGGTATGCTCCAACCCGTAAAATGGCGCGCCACGCACAAAAGCCGTGCGTGGCCCATGGGGTGAATATTCCACATCATTACTTGGCCCAAAAAGACCAAGGGTTGGTGTACCCATAGCAGCAGCAATATGCATGAGGCCTGAGTCGTTTGCGATACATAACTGACAACGCGCAAGACATGCCGCCGCTTCCAACGGATTGGTCTTTCCGACCAAATCAATCACATCGAATTTTTGCTGAAGCGCGGTGATGATGGGCATGGCCTGTTCGCGTTCATGCTCTGCACCAAAAATCGCAATACGCTGGAAGGGTGAGCGCATTGCAACATCAATAAACCGTTCGGCTGGCCATGTTTTGGACTGCCAATTCGCAGTCGGGCATAACGCCAAAATGGGTTCGCCATCATGCAATATAGTTTGTGCTTGCTGGTTTGCGGCTTCACTTAGCCAGATTTTATTGTACGGCACATTGTCTAGCAGCCCCATGACCTTGGCAAGCTGATGGGATTTATGTTCAGTCTCGACCCCCTGCGTGAAACGAAAAGTCTTTTTGCTAAAGATAAGGTAGGATACAGCGGAGTTGCGCAAATCAATCACCACATCCCAGATGTGCGGGAATACTTCGCGCCATAGCTTAAGCCAATGAAGGCCGCCTTCTTTTTTATCAAGGATGATGATGCGCTTTAAATTCGGCACGGCAGTAAAGAGCGGCGCAGGTATGGGTCCGCACGCAATGGTCACTTCCGTTGGCTTGAAACGCGTAATGGCATGCTCCAATAAGCCAGTGGAAATCACGGCATCGCCAAGACGGTTCGATGTTATGAACAATAATTTTTTGGGGCTACCAATCATGCCCTCTTTGATAAACGAGAGAAGTGCGCTATGTCAAAGTGCATGAATGGAGCAACAAAAACAGCACTATTAGCAAGCCGCGCCGTGCTGAGGCTGGCAGGACCTGACCGTTTTACATTCCTGCAGGGGCTAATTAGTCAGGACATCCAGCTGGCAGTTGATGGCAAACCGCTCTTTGCGGCATTCCTTACCCCCCAAGGTAAATACCTGTTTGATTTTTTTGTGGTGCCCGATGGCGATACGCTACTGATTGATTGCAGCGCCGACCAAATCAATGATCTGGTAAAACGTCTTTCTTTCTACAAAATGCGTTCACAAGTAGCACTGGAAGATACCCGCAAGTACTTTTCAGTATTCGGGTTATGGGGCGCGCCGTCGGGTCATCCCCTCGCCTTTGCCGATCCACGACTTGCTGCAATGGGTGAACGCCTGATCATAAAAAAAAGCGATGAAGCCAGTATCGTAACCAACAGGGAAGAAAGCGATTACCGTGAATGGCGTTACAAAAATGGCGTCGCGGAAGGGTTAGTCGAAATTGAAACTGGTCATTCCACACTTCTGGAAATTAATTTCGATGTATTGAATGCAATTAGTTGGACGAAGGGCTGCTATATGGGGCAAGAATTAACAGCACGCACCCATTATCGCGGACTTATTAAAAAGCGCTACCTGCCATTTAAATTTGAAGGCCTTCCACCTGAGCGCCACCATAATATATTGCATGAAGGATTTGATATTGGCCGCGTGATGGCGATTGGCAAAGATTATGGCCTTGGATTATTCCAGCTTGATAAAATCAAACCATTTATTGCCGAAAAACGCCCACTGATCCACCACGGCACAACCTATGATGTGCGTTTTCCCGATTATCTAACGGCTAAAATCGTTCACTCCGAAAACGCCCAAGCATAAGCTGAGCCATCCTCAGCGCCTCCCAATAAGGTCTGGCCGTTATCACTCCAGCGCAGTGATGTAATCTCGCTTTTCGTATTGGTTTTCAAACGCACGATGCGGTCATCTTGAAACCGTGCGAGATACACATCGCCCGCTATCGTTCCAGCGGCAACCAAATCAAGTGACGGATGGCAGGCAACTTTGGTTGAAATATCTTCGCAATCTTGCGCCAATACAGTTGCAGGTTTACCCATGGGCCCCTTGCCACCACAATCCCAGCACACAATACCGGGGGAACCAGAACTGGCCAGCCAGCGATTATCATGTAACCAGTTGAACGATTTGGGCTTGATCGCATAACCACTCATTTGAAAATCAGCAAAATCCGGCGTGCGCCAACCATGCAATGTATTTTCCTGCATGGCGGTAAGAAGATATTTTCCATTCATGCTCCACGCAATCGAAAGGTGAGAGCCTTTCCAGTTCAAGCGCTGCGGCACCTGCCCTGCTTCACCGTTCACCCACCACAAACTCACGCCGCCATAATGGCTGGCGGCTACGCGCTTACCTTTGGGATCGAAGCACAAGCCCTGTACCGTGCTGGGATGATTTGTAAACTCGCACCGCGCCTTGCCTTGTTCATCAAACACAAAAACCGTTTTCTTGGCACTGACTGCAATCAGACCACTTTCATGAACGGCCAATTGTTCAAGCCACACTTTACCTATTTCAGCAAGTTGCTGAACCGCTCCATCGGGCGTGATGCGCATAATGCGGCCATCTTCGCCAATCGAAATAAATGATTTGCCGTTTGGCGCAATTGTGAGTGCGGTAAGGCCGTTTTTATGCGCGGGTATCGCTGGCACTAATTCGGTTTCGGGTCTGCTGATAAGGCGCAAGGAAACCGTGCCATCGGCAAGACCAATTGCCATGCATCCGAAAGCTTCCAGCGCAGTCATATCAACAACAAATGCTTTTTCCTGCCATTCCACGCCGGCATAGGGGCGGTCATCCACGCGCTTAGTCATTTAAGCATCCCCGTTAAGCATCAGCGGGGTGGAAAAAATCAACCAACGCGCCACTACCCTTATGAATATGTACCCATAAGTCGCTTTGGAAGCTTAACACCGCACAAGATGTTGGTGGAAAGCGTTGTGACAATTCAGGTGATTTTTGCACTTCGCCTGCCCCGCAGAGCATAAGTGCAAGTTGATGTATGCACGGGTTATGCCCAATCATCATTACACTGTGATGAATTTCATCTTGCATTGCGATCATCTCTAAACATTCATGTGCATCGGCGCGGTAAATTGCCGGATCAAAAAATGCCTGCGGATAAACATCAGGAGCCCAAGCATCTTGCATCAGCTGGCACGTTTCCTTGGTGCGTTGCGCGGCGGATGCCAAAATAAAATCGGGACATAGGCCTTTTTTTGTTAGTTCATTTCCAACCCATACTGCCATGCCACGTCCTTTTGCTGTTAAAGGCCGTTCTGCATCTTTGCCCGACTGTAAATCGGCAGCTTCGGCATGACGTAAAAGTATCAAGGTTTTCATGCAATTCGTGGGGGTTTTCCGCTGGAAACATCTTCTTAATATCTGATAGCTAAACCTAGTTTACCACCTTAATAAAGACCTTTTATGCCAAATACAGTCACAGATTCTGAAAAAAACAGCGCATCGCGTTTCAATAACCGCGAATTATCGTGGTTGGCGTTCAATAACAGGGTGCTAGACGAAGCATTTAATCTGGCACATCCGCTTCTGGAACGGTTGAATTTTCTGGTTATCTCTGCTGCCAACCTTGATGAATTTTACATGGTGCGCATCGGCGGATTGCACGGCCAGATCTATAATCAGGTCGATGTGCTTAGTGATGATGGCTTAACGCCTGAACAACAACTTGAAAAAATTCATATCAAAACGGCCAAGATGTTGGAGCGGCAGCAAAAAGCTTGGCAAGAAATTCGCAAGGAACTTGAAGAAAACAAAATTCATGTATGCCGTTCTAGCGAACTCACCAAAAGTGACATGACATGGCTTAACGATTTTTTTCACAGCATGGTATTACCACTGCTCACGCCAATTGCGGTTGATCCAGCACACCCCTTCCCGCTTATTCCGAATAAAGGTGTCGCGCTGGTTCTGGAAATGGAGGAAAAGGCCAGTGGCGAAATCATGCGCCACCTTATTCCTATTCCCACCAGCGTGGAGCGGTTTATCTTTTTGCGTAACAAGGACGAGAACAACGAAAAGCAGCGTTATATCCAATTAGAACGCATTATTTTGCTATTTGTAGAGGAAATCATACCAGGCTTCACCCTTAAATCGTCAGGCGTGTTCCGTGTAGTACGCAATACCGAACTCGAATTTGATGACCGAGCGGAAGATCTACTACGTACCTATGAGCACGCGGTAAAAAAGCGCCGCATGGGACGCGTGATACGACTTGGCATCCATACCGATACATCTGAAAGCCTGCGCGCATTTTTGCGCGAACACGTCAATGTTGATGAAAAGTATATTCATATTGTCAAAGGATTTAACGGCCTATCCGATTTACGTGAATTGGTGAATTGTGGGCGCGATGATTTACGCTTTAAATCCTATGTGCCACGCCAAAGCGAGCGCATCAGCGATTTTCAGGGTGATATGTTCGCGGCCATCGCCAAAAAAGATTTACTCATCCACCATCCTTATGAAAGTTTTGATGCGGTGGTGCATTTCCTGCGGCAAGCGGCCAAAGACCCCGATGTTATGGCAATCAAGCAAACCCTTTACCGCACCAGCGCCAACAGCCCGATCGTGCAGGCACTGATTGAAGCAGCTACTGCAGGTAAAGCAGTGACGGTAATGGTTGAGTTAAAAGCCCGTTTTGATGAAGAAGCCAATATCAGTATCAGTCGCGCATTGGAAAGTGCTGGCGCCCAGGTCGTCTATGGCTTCACCGATTTAAAAACCCACGCCAAGCTTTCCATGGTTGTACGCCGCGAAAAAAACGGACTTAAGTCGTATGTTCATATTGGAACCGGAAATTACCATCCGCAAACTGCCAAAATTTATACTGACCTTTCTTTCTTCACAACTGACGCGGCAATTGGCCACGATACAGCTGCATTATTCAATTATATGACTGGCTATGCCGAGCCAAAAGCGATGGAAAAACTGGCCTTTGCGCCGCTAACCATGCGCAAGAAAATTTATGACTTGATTGATATCGAGATTGCGAACGCTAAAGGCGGCAAAAACGCTTGCATTTGGGCAAAGCTGAATTCGCTGGTTGACCCGGATATGATTGATAAGCTTTATGAAGCGTCAAGCGCAGGGGTTGAAATCAGACTTATTATACGTGGGGTTTGCTGCCTAAAGCCCGATATCCCTGGCCTTTCAGAGCGCATTACTGTGCGGAGCATTGTCGGAAGATTTTTGGAACATAGCCGTATTTTGTGCTTCGGTAATGGTGAAATGCTACCCAATCCCGGCGCGAAGGTATTCATTACATCTGGGGACTGGATGCAACGTAATCTTGACCGCCGCATAGAAGTGATGACACCAGTGGAAAACCCGACGGTACATGAACAGATTTTGAACCAGATTATGGTCGCTTGCCTCAAGGACAATTTACAAAGCTGGGAAATGGATTCGGATGGCGGATATCGCCGATTAAATCCGGAAGGCGACGATGATCCGTTTTCAGCTCATCAATATTTCATGAAAAACCCCAGCCTTTCGGGCCGGGGTTCTGCAATTCTGGAAGGCAATAAGCCGCCGGAAATTAAACTAAAGGAAGTTTAGGCTGATAACAGCTTTTTAGGCGCGAAGATTTCTGAACGCTTTGACCATTGCTTTGGCCATTCGTAGCCCTGTTCCTGGCGCATATTCATCAGCACAACTTTGTGGGTCATCACACGATGTGTATTCAAGCAACCGCTGGAGCGTACATAATTGCGGTCACCCATTTCTGCTTTGTCGTGGGGCATAGGAGCAGCATACATCTTGGTCATTGCCTGCTTCATAATACGCTTTGCAAAAAGAAAAATTGAATCAGCCATAACCGTTGCTCCTTGAGAATAGTATTTCCGTTAAAAAAACTAACCGGGAGGCAAACGATAGCAAAGCAAGGTTAATACCCGCTAAATAATGCATTGCATTTTAGTTATGGGAATTAAGCGGCTGATGTTTCAGACATTGTTTCAGAATAATCGACTTCGCTATCCTTGCGCATGGGCGCATGCTTACCTTCAACATCTCCAAGAATATACTCGAAGTTAGTTGAGAATTCTTCGATCTTGAATTTTGGGGTTTCCATCAATTCGAGTGGCGAAGATTGAGCCTGCAACGATGCGAACAGCTTTGGATTATAGCGTTTTGCGCTTTCCGTAAATTCCGATGATTTTTTAAAACGGTATCCAAATGCCATAGTTCTGTTTCCAATTTAACTGCTCAGAAGTATGTTCTCATTTGCCTAACAAATTCTAAATTGCTGTTTTTTAATTAAAGATTAACCCTGTTTTCAGGAAATCCGTGGGAAAAAGGCCACAATCGAAATGGGCTAGACTTCAATAAACTGGATTTTGTTTTTGTTTAACTTCAAGGCAAGCTTTCCTTGCTTCAGGGCCAGCGCCTTTTTTCCAAACAGTTCATACCGCCACCCCTTCATTGCCATAACATCCGCCGCATCATGTTCGGCCAGAATATCCAGATCTGACGAATTGGAAATCAGTTTTGCGGCAACATCGTTTTCTTCGGCGACCAGACGCAGTAAAACTTTCAGCATATCCACCACTGCGCCAAGGCTGGATGGTAAATGATTTTTGCGCAGTTCATCGGGCAGCGCATCAGGTGTGCGGCTTTGCGCATTCTTGATAACCTCGAGAATACCGGTGCCTAAACGGTTTTTTGCAAATTCAGACGACAGACCGCGCACGCGCGCCAATTCGCCAGCATCTTTTGGCACGTGATGCACGATTTCCATCAAGGCTTCATCGCGTAATACGCGGTTGCGCGGAATATCAATCTGCTGCGCTTCTTTTTCACGCCATGCACATAGATCCTTCACGAGCGTGAAGAATTTTGGCTTATCCATCTTTATCTTCAAACGCTTCCATGCCTGGTCGGGTTCAAGGCGATAGGTGGACGGCTCACGCAAAATTTGCATTTCTTCCGCAATCCAGTCAGCACGGCCCAGTTCAGCCAGTTTTGTTTCCAGCTTTTCAAACACAGGCCGCAGATAACGTACATCATCCAGCGCATAGTTTAATTGCTTTTCAGAAAGCGGACGCAGCGCCCAATCGGTAAAGCGCGAAGATTTATCAATCGTGCCCTTGGCAAGCTTAGCGACAATATTTTCATAGCTGACACTTTCACCAAATCCGCACACCATGCCCATCACCTGTGTATCAGCAATTGGCGTTGGAACTTTTCCGGTCAGGTGGAAAAAAATCTCCAAATCCTGCCGCGCAGCATGAAACACTTTCAGAATTTTTTCGTCATACAGCAATTCCAGCAGCGGGGCTAAATCAACCCCTTCCGCCAGGGGGTCAATAGCTCCTACATCGCTCTCCCCAGCAACCTGAATGAGGCAAAGGCGCGGCCAATAGGTGCGGTCACGAATAAATTCAGTATCAATGGCCAGAAAGCGGCTGCTGCGTAATTTGCCGCAGAACTGTTTTAATTCATCATTGGTGCTGATAAGCATGTTGATTGCCAAAGGGAAAGCCTTTAAAAACACTATTCATAGACTATCCACCATTAAAGCAAAGTAGAATTATGCATATTTATCGCTCACACACCTGCGGCGCGCTGCGCGGCACCGATATTGGCAAAACCGCCCGCATTTCCGGCTGGGTTCACCGCAAACGCGACCATGGCAGCCTGCTGTTCATTGACGTGCGCGACCATTATGGCATGACCCAATGTGTGATTGATCAATCGAACCCGATTTTTAAGCAGGTTGAAGCACTGAAAAACGAATCCGTTGTATGTTTTACGGGCGCAGTTGTTCGCCGTCCTGACGAGACGATAAATACCAAACTTCCCACAGGTGAAGTTGAACTGGATGTAAAGGAAATCAGTGTGCTTGGCGCAGCAGACCCGCTGCCCATCCAGGTGAATTCTGATGAAGATGCGGGTGAAGATGCGCGTTTACGTTACCGCTTCCTCGATTTACGCCGCAAGAAGATGCAAGAAAACATCATTCTGCGTTCCGAAGTTATATCGCATATCCGCGCGAAGATGATTGATCAGGGCTTCCATGAGTTCCAAACGCCGATTTTGACGAGCAGCAGCCCCGAAGGTGCACGTGACTTTTTGGTGCCATCACGTCTTCACCCCGGCAAATTCTATGCACTACCGCAGGCCCCACAGCAATTCAAACAGTTATTAATGGTTGCAGGTTATGACCGTTATTTCCAAATCGCGCCCTGCTTCCGTGATGAAGATAGCCGCGCCGACCGTAGCCCCGGTGAATTCTACCAACTTGATTTTGAAATGTCGTTCGTAACACAAGAAGATGTGTTTGCAGCAATCGAACCCGTGCTGCATTCAACTTTTGAAAAGTTCGGCAATTTCCGCCGCGAAAACAAGCCAGCGATTGATGGCTTCCCCTTCCGCCGGATTACCTATGCGGATTCAATGTTGAGATACGGCAATGATAAGCCGGATTTGCGCAACCCGCTGGAAATCTGCGATGTCACCGAAGTATTCAAACGCGATGATGTGACGTTTAAAGCATTCAAAGGTAATATCGATACGGGCGGCGTTGTGCGCGCCATTCGCGCACCAAAGGTTTCCGACCGTCCGCGTAGCTTCTTTGACAAACTGAATGACTGGGCCAAGGAAATTGGCGCACCGGGTTTGGGTTATGTATTGTTTGAAGCCAATGAAGGCAAAGGCCCGATTGCGAAGTTTATTCCAGCCGAAGCACAGGCAGTGCTGCGCAAGCTAACTGGCGCAACCGACGGCGATGCCGTATTCTTTGTATGCGATAAGCCAGCGGTAGCGGCAAAAATGGCTGGTCAAGCACGCACCAAGATTGGTCAGGAACTGGACATCATCGAAAAGAATGCATTCCGCTTCTGCTGGATTGTCGATTTCCCAATGTTCGAAGCCGATGAAGTGACCGGCAAGATTGATTTCTCTCACAACCCGTTCTCCATGCCGCAAGGCGGGCTGAAGGCACTGGAAACCATGAACCCCTTGGATATCAAAGCATTCCAGTATGATATTGTATGCAACGGTATTGAATTATCATCCGGCGCTATCCGCAACCATCAACCAGAAGTCATGTACAAGGCATTCGGAATTGCAGGTTACAGCAAGGAAGATTTGGAAACACGCTTTGGCGGTATGCTGTCAGCACTTAAGCTTGGCGCACCGCCGCATGGTGGCTCCGCGCCCGGTATCGACCGTATTGTGATGCTTCTTGCCGATGAACCGAACATCCGCGAAGTTATCGCCTTCCCGCTTAACCAGCGGGCCGAAGATTTGATGATGCAAGCACCAAACTTTGTTCAGCCAATGCAGCTGAAGGAATTGCACATCAAGGTTGATGTTCCAGTGAAAAAAACGGCCTAGCTACGCGTTAGCTAATAATTGCGTTATAAGCGCCAATCAGCGTGATGCAGAACCATGCGACGTTCTGTGCGACAATTGCGTTGAGCTTTTTGTTGAATGCGCCATACCCAAAGAACAATGCTGCCAAGCAATTCATCACAATGAATATCGCGCCTGTTGCAGTGATAAGATGCAAGTTAAGCAACAGATATGAACCGATGCTGCACGTAAACCCAGCCCAGCAAATAATATCGGTTTGTTTTTCGGTAAGGGTCATAAAAATCCTGATGTATATCAGGACAGCCTAATAGTGCAGGCTTAACCAAGCCTGAATAATGTTTCAAACTTTATCTATTTCTTCTTACGCTTTTGCTTATCAGCATAAAGCTTGAGGTCGGCGGAAACCATGACCGCTTCGGCAATATCGCGGCCCGTATAGGTTGCAACACCACAACTGGCTTTAAGCTGGATGGTGTGCTGGCGCCATGTCATGATTTTACTGTTGATGGTTTTAGCAATCGCATTTGCTCTTGCAATACCGGGCTTAGCCGCAGCTCTTGTTAAAATCACCGCGAATTCATCACCGCCTATACGGGCTACGATGTCCGATGGACGAACTTCATTGCTCAGAACAGCAGCAAATGAGGATAAATATGCATCGCCAGCAGCGTGGCCATGTGTATCATTCACCAGCTTAAAATCATCCAGATCAAACATAATGATAATACCATGGGCCTGTGGGTCACGCTTGGCCGATGCCAATTCACGATGCAACGCATTCATAAAGCCGCGACGATTCATTAGGCCAGTTACTTCATCACTTAAGGAGAGTGTTTCAAGATACGCAATGCGGCGGCGCTGTGCTTGAATAAGATGTTCGGCTTCCCCAATCGCTGCAAGTGCAGCGTCTAAATCACCAATACGTGCACGGTTCAGCGTTTGATCGATGATGCTGTCTTTTAGCGGCACCGAAAAATCGGTATCACTGCTATTCAAACTTGATCCTGACATCTTCAGCGATTGGGGGTAACGAGCCATTTATTTTCTCCATCCTCACATTTCGTGTGTATGACACGATTAAAGTGAAGCAGTGCAAGCACTGTGCCAGCCGGAACACTCCAACAACTCACTGAATAATCTGTTTTTTTTGGTGTTATGCGCGCGGAATCATCCCTGCGCCATCATAAAACCATGGTTTTGCGGTAAAAATTGCCTAACAAAAAACGTGCTAAACCCCGAAAAACATAGGATTTTTTGTTAATTTCGGGCTTATCCGTAAACCTTGCTTAACTATTTGATGACACAATGAGCAGGTATTAGGAGTAAATTATTTAATGAGGATTTTAAATCGACCATTAAGACTTCTTCCCACCTTGGTTATAGGCGTGTTTTTCGCAGGCGTCTTTGGGTTGATGTTTTTTGGTGTTTTAAATGCCGCCGTACTTACCGGAACAGATCCTAAAACTCCCATAGCCGTTTCCACACTTACCAAAGCACCGCCCGCACCAAAAACAGGCGCACCAGCAATTCAACCACACCGTGCAATGTATTCTATAAAATTGTCGGGCACACGCAATGGCAGCCGGGTGAGTGATATTTCCGGCCGGATGCTTTTTTCATGGGCCGATGATTGCCACGCGTGGAATATTGAACAAAAGATGCAGCTGCGCTTCTTTTACAGCGAAGGCGAAGTAAGCGATACGGTAAACGATTTAGTGAGCCGTGAATCCAAGGATGGATCCAGTTTTAACTTCCACACCCGCCGCACAGGTGATGAAAAAGACAACAATGAAACATTTCATGGCTATGCCAACTTGAATGTTGGCGTTGATGGTCTTGGTACCGGCGAAGCGGTTTATTCAGGCGATAATGAAAAACGCATCAATCTTGCAGGCGCATTGTTCCCTGCCCACCACACCATGCAATTGCTGGAACATGCACGCAAGGGCGATAAATTTTTTAGCGTGAATGTGTTTGACGGCGCAGATGAAAAAGGCTTTACCGAGATAAGCTCGTTTATCAATTCGCCTGTTGAGAAACCAATGCTTGAAAAAACAAGTTCTGGCAAAGAAAACACCAACCAATTATTGAATGTCAAAGCATGGCCAATCCGTATGGCATTCTTTGCGCCTAATAGTGAAACAGGATCACCTGATTATGAAATGGATATGGTGCTGCTTGATAATGGCGTGATTAAAACCATGACTATTGACTATGGCGATTATTCGATGACCGCAGACCTAGTTGAAGTAAAGCCGCTGAGTGCACCAAAATGCAGCTCCGACAGCGCCGTTCCGCATTCGTAATCCTGCAATCATGCAATGAAATAAGCCCATTATTCATGTCAGGGGTTTCTTAACCTTCACCTGACATTCTTATGGCTCAACCTACTGATTCAACACCGCCTTTCTAATTTTAGCCCTGCTTAACGATCCATGACGGAAAACGGAAAAACAATTCTGATTGTCGAAGACAATGAGCTTAATGCAAAATTGTTTCGCGATTTATTGTCGTCAAAAGGGCACCGCATTCTTGAAACGCGCGAAGGCATGCAGGCCATCCGCCTCGCGCAGACCGAAAAACCCGACTTAATTTTGATGGATATTCAGTTGCCGGAAATCTCCGGCTATGACCTTATCCGGATGATCAAGGAAGATGCCAGTTTGCGCCCCATCCCCGTGATTGCGATAACGGCCTTTGCTATGAAAGGCGATGAAGAACGTATTCGTCAAAGTGGCTGTGATGATTATCTTTCCAAGCCCATTTCCGTGGGCAAGTTCTTTCAAACCGTTCAAAAATATCTGGATAAATAATGTCAGCGCGCCTTCTTGTTACCGATGATAATCCGCTTAATGTCAAATTGCTCAGCGCAAAGCTGGCGCGGGAATATTACACAGTGGTTACCGCAGAAAATGGCGTGCAAGCAGTGGAAAAAGCCATTTCTGAAAAGCCTGACCTGATCTTATTGGATGTGATGATGCCGGAAATGGACGGCTTTGAAGCATGCCGCCAGATCAAGGCAAACCCCGCTACACAAGGTATTCCCGTCGTCATGGTCACGGCATTATCTGATGTGCAGGACCGCGTTCGCGGTCTTGATGCAGGCGCCGATGACTTCTTGACCAAACCAATTAACGATGTCGCGCTGATGGCGCGGGTGCGTTCCTGTCTTCGTCTAAAAAGCCTGATGGATGAATGGCGAATGCGCGAAGGCAATAACGCGATGATGGGCGATATTGATGAAGACAGCATGCGCTCGGGTCAGATTATTTTGCTGGATGACCAACCGCATGAGCAAGATATCATTCGCAAACACATCCACCATGCAGGCATGATTTGCCATGGCATTTCATCTTCTGCTGAAATCGAGCCATTATTGGAACGTGAACGAATTCACGCGATCATGATCAATCTGAATTTGCACAGCGAGGAAGGGCTTCGCGTCTGCGCCAACTTAAAAGCCAACGAAGCAACTCGATATGTGCCGATTGTCGTTTATGCTGATGAATCCGAACTGGGAAAAATCGCCAAAGCGCTCGATATCGGTGCAAATGACTATATTTTCAAACCGGTTGACCCGCATGAACTCCAGGCCCGTTTAAAAACCCAGATTAAACACAAGCGCACTTATGACCGTTTACGCTTGTCGTATGAAAAGAACATGACTATGGCGATAACCGACCCATTAACGGGCGCACATAATCGTCATTACATGGAAAAGAATTTACCGCGTCTATTTGAACGAAGCAAAACAAATAAGAAACCCATTTCCGTGGTTATGCTGGACATCGACCATTTCAAAAAAATCAATGATACCTATGGCCACCATGTGGGTGATCAGGTATTACAGGAGTTGGTACGCCGCCTGAATGGATGCATTCGCTTTTTCGACTTGGTCATACGCCTTGGCGGTGAAGAGTTTGCAGTGATTATGCCAGAAACCCCCTATGGCCCAGCTTTAAGCGCCGGAGAGCGCCTACGCACTGCTGTTAGCAGCGCCCCGTTTAAGACCCATGACCCTCAGATTGAAATCAACGTGACAACAAGCGTGGGTATTGCAGGTAGCGATGACGGGCAGGAAACGTCGGAAGTCCTGTTCCGCAAAGCCGATGCAGCCCTATACAAGGCCAAGGAAACAGGCCGCAACAAGGTTGTGGGCGATAAGGAAGTTTAATTTCTTGCTTCTTGCCCGTTTGGGCATTATCCAACTCCCATGTCTAAAGACGAACAAATCAAAGAAGTGATGCGTCGCCGTACTTTTGCGATTATCGCGCATCCTGACGCTGGTAAAACCACACTTACCGAAAAGCTGTTGCTGTTCGGGGGCGCGATTTTGCTGGCTGGAGCAGTTAAAGCACGCGGCGATGCCCGCCGCGCACGTTCTGACTGGATGAAGGTTGAGCGCGAGCGCGGCATTTCGGTTTCGGCTTCCGTCATGAGTTTTGAGTTTGACAACAAAGCTTTCAATCTTCTTGATACTCCCGGCCACGAAGATTTCTCCGAAGATACGTATCGTACGCTTACCGCGGTAGATAGCGCGGTGATGGTGATTGACGGCGCCAAAGGTATCGAAACACAAACACGCAAACTATTCGAAGTTTGCCGCATGCGCGATATTCCTATCATCACCTTCATTAACAAGATGGACCGGGAAGCGCGCGACCCGTTTGATTTGATGGATGAAATTGAAAAGACCCTCGCACTGGATGTAACACCCGCCAGCTGGCCGATTGGTTCAGGCCGCGATTTCCTGGGTTGCTATGACGTTATCCGCGATCGTTTATTCCTGTTGAACCGCAAAGGGTTTGCCGCCAAGGTCGATGAAGGCATTAAATGCACTGGTCTTGATGACCCGCAACTGGCAGAGCACTTGCCCGAAGAGGCGCTGGCCAAGCTGCGCGATGATGTGCAGATGGTGCGCGCATTATGTAAACCGTTTGATGAACAAGCCTACCGCGAAGGGCACATGACGCCTGTATTCTTTGGCAGCGCCGTGAATAACTTTGGTGTGCGGGAATTATTGCAAGGTCTTGCTGACTTTGCGCCATCCCCTCGGCCGCAACCTGCGGCTGAACGCATCGTGAATCCGCAGGAAGAAAAGGTTACGGGTTTTGTATTCAAGGTGCAGGCCAATATGGACCCCAACCACCGCGACCGCATTGCCTTCGTGCGTTTATGCTCTGGGCATTTTAAGCGCGGTATGAAGCTCAAACATATCCGAAGTGAAAAGACCATGGCGGTTAATAACGCTGTGTTGTTCTTGGCGCGTGAACGGGAACTCGCCGAAGATGCGTATGCCGGTGATATTATGGGTATTCCCAACCACGGCACGTTGCGTATCGGTGATACATTAAGCGAAACCGAAATCTTGCGTTACGTCGGCGTACCCAGCTTCGCCCCAGAAGTATTGCAGCGTGTGCATCTCGATGACCCGATGAAGGTTAAACATCTACGCAAAGCCTTGGAACATTTTGCTGAAGAAGGCGCAAGCCAGGTATTCAAGCCATTAAGCGGCTCGGATTGGATTGTGGGCGTCGTTGGCCCGTTACAATTCGAAGTATTAAGCGCCCGTATTGAAGCCGAATATGGCTTACCCGCAAAATTTGAAGGCGCAGGGGTTGAATATGCACGTTGGGTTGAGGGTGATGCGATTAAGATGAAAGCATTTACTGAAAAATACCGCATGTCCTTGGCTGAAGACCATGATGGCGCATTGGTATTCTTGGCGCGTAACGCTTGGCACCTTGACCGCACCAAGGAAGAAAACCCTGATTTGGTATTCAGCAAAACACGTGAGATGAATAAGGCTGCGGCTTAATTCGCTGCAATTTTTTTTCTTCCATCCCAGCGCAGCAGCATCACACCGACAATCGCCGATATAAGTGAACCAGCCATCACGCCAAGCCGCACCAGATTATCCTGTTCGCCAGATTTGAATGCAAGCGAGCCGATGAACAAACTCATGGTAAAGCCAATTCCTGCCAGTACTGAAGCCGCATAGAATTGGCGCGGGCTAACATCCTCCGGCAACTGCGCCCAGCCAAGGTGGATCGCCACCTTACCTGCCAGTACAATCCCGATTTGCTTGCCAAAAAATAGACCCGCCATAATCCCCAGAGGCAGGGGGTTCCATAAATCCCCAACACTTATACCGCTAAATAAAAGCCCAGCATTCACCAATGCAAAAACTGGCATGATAAAAAATGCTGACACAGGATGCAGCGCATTTTCTAATCTGTGCAGGGGCGATTTTTCCTTATTTTCACTCACGGGTATCATAATGGCCAGCAATACGCCCGCAATGGTTGGATGCAGGCCAGATTGTAAAACAGATAGCCACAAGAAAAAGCCCATAAGCAAATATGGCCATATGCGTTTGACGTTCATGACGTTCAGCCTTAGCAGCACAAACATAACCACCACCGCAACAAAGAACGCATCAATATTCAATGGCTCTCCATAAAATAGCGCGATAATCAAAATCGCAATTAAATCATCGATAATTGCTAGCGCGGTCAAAAATACCTTTAATGATAGCGGTACATTTTTTCCGCCAAGCGCTAGCAGCCCAAGCGCGAAGGCTATATCCGTTGCCGTAGGAATAGCCCAACCCTGCCAATGCTCATGATGCCCTTTATTGATGAACAGGAATATCAACGCTGGCGCAACCACGCCGCCCACCGCGCAGATAACCGGGAATGCGGCCTTACTTAGCGTCCCCAGTTCGCCCTGCATGAATTCACGTTTGATTTCTAAACCCACCAGTAGAAAAAAAAGCACCATCAATCCGTCATTGACCCAGTGCTCCACCGATAGATCGAGCGTCAGAAAATCAGTCTTTATGCCAAAATGCGCCTGTAAAATGGAATGATAACTTTCAGCAGCAAAAGAATTTGCCAAGAACATAGCCAACGCAGTTGCAAATATCAGGACAATACTGCTGGAATACTGGCCGTGCAGAAATTTATTGATAAACCTTAGTGGCATCTTACGCCTTTAAGTTTTCGAGCCCTAAATCATCCATCAATTCATTCCATTCACGCTTGGAAAGGCCGCTATCCGCCTGCGTTACTTTTTCACCGCGCAGCATGCGTTGAACGATGGTCAAGCCTGTGGTAGATATTTGCGCGCCACCCATGCGGTATTCCTTAAATGCGGCAAAGGTATGCGGGCACCAGCGTGAGAGCACATCTATCATAACATCTGCATAAACACGGATTTCGTATTGCGCATGCGCATCGGCGCGCAAACGAAGGAAGTGCATCAAATTGTGCAAATCAACTTTCCAGTACCACTGCGTGTAATAATTCAGCGTCAAATTCATACGCGCCAATTCGCGTGCAAATCCTTCGCGGCCAACATCGATCACGTTGCCGGCCTCATCTTCGTTCAGCATTTCTTTGTAATGGGCATAAACGCGTTCGCTGTCTTGCTTCAAAAGTTCCATCACGCGCGCAGATTCCGCATCGCTTAATGTTTGTCCACGTCCTTGACGGTTCTGCGTGGATTGCACCGCCATCTGGTCACGTTGCGGCAAATAAAATTCCTTATCCATAATCGAATAACGCGCAGAGTATTCGTTCACATTGGCGGTGCGATGACGTATCCATTGGCGCGCCACGAAAATCGGCAATTTGACATGGAATTTGATTTCACACATTTCAAAGGGTGTGGAGTGCCAATGTCGCATCAGATATTTGATAAGCCCCGCATCCTCGCTGACTTTTTTGGTGCCTTTGCCGTATGACACACGCGCTGCCTGAACAACCGCATTATCATCGCCCATATAATCAATTACGCGAACAAAGCCGTGGTCGAGCACCGGCAGCGGTTCGTAGAGAATTTCTTCCAACGCTGGCACTGTTGCACGGCGGGTAGGTACGGTTTGTGAGCGGATTTGTTCAATTTCAGAGCGTTGTTCAGCGGAAACGGGCATAGGGGAAAATCCAGAAAAAGTTTTACAGAATCAATCAATCTAGTCTGTTTTGAATGCCGCCTGACGTCAAACGATTATCGGCACTTTCCAACAATAAAAACGCCGCACAAGGCATTGAAAGCATTGACTAAAATTCATGCAATTTAAAATAAGCCATCCCTTTTTTACCATTTCGTGCTATATAGAAGGCGCCAGTTCGCTGGCTATGGTGATAAACGCTGTACAAAATAAGCAGGACGGACCCGGGGGCGGTACCCGGCGCCTCCACCATATTGGCTCTAACCCTAATTCTCGCCCGAGCGGTTTTTCCATCGCATGATTGAACAGAGCAATGGCGAAAAGAGCTAATATGTTGGGGGCGAACTAGGATCGACGTATGTAGTAAAAGTACAGTTTTTGCTCGGCATGGTTCCGCCGTTATCGGGCTAACAACTACGGATGCCAACGACAACGTTGCTCCTGAAGCTCACGTAGCTGTAGCTGCTTAACCCTTTGGGGTTCGGTAGTTAAGCGAAAGGCTTAGCGGTCCGGGGGCTACCGGGCAACAGAAAGCCCCCACTCTTTTCATTAACGCGACTGCTCTGCGCCCAATTAAAAAATGGGGCGCAACCGCGACTGCTTAAGTTGCAGCGACTACTCCGCGCTACGCGCGACCACTCGGGCTATATATGACTACTCTGGGCCAATGTTTTAAAAAATGCGCCCAACCGTGACTGCTTAGTAACGTGTTGCCGCGGCGATACTGCAATAATATCCCCTGAAATATAATCATTCTTGAGCAGTTATGTGTGCGGCAAAACAGCGATCAAGCCCCGCTTTGCTTTCATAATGAAAGCTGCCTTGACTTAAATGCCTTATCAGGCGAAGAAGTTAATAGTGATTAATTGATATTTGAGTCTCTAGCCCCTGCTTTGAAATGACTGAAGAAGATTTACGGTACGATTTAATGGTCGAAGGCGCGCTGCGCCGCGTGGTTTCCGATACCTTGAAAATGGTTGCGGAACGCGGGCTTCCCGGTAGCCACCATTTTTATATTTCATTCTTGACCGAATATGTTGGTGTACAAATCCCCCAGCACTTGCATGAACAATATCCAAAGGAAATGACCATTGTATTGCAGTACCAGTACTATGGGCTGGTAGTCACGGAAACCGGATTTAGCGTTACCTTAAGCTTCAACAACATCAAAGAACGCCTGACCATTCCGTTTGGGGCGATTACCACTTTTGCCGATCCATCGGTGAACTTCGCATTGCAGTTCCAGACCATGGAAGATGGCGATGAAGAAGATGCCTTTGATGATGACAGCGCAAATGAAGAAGTGAAAAAGTCATCCACACCAAAGGATGATGGTGAAAAAGGCGTTGTTATCAGCCTTGACCAATTCCGTAAAAAGAATGCAACGACAGAAACGAAAGAATAGCTAAGTCACGCCGCTTTCTTCGCAAACCTCTCTTTGATACCGCCCACAAATTTGCCAAATTTCAGCACGTTTTCAATGCGTGCGCGTAGGAATGTTTTGGTGCTTTCAAACTCATCGCTCATATCATCAAACCAGTGATTAAGTGTTGAAACATATACGCCCGATAGCAGAATGCGTTTAGTATAAAAATTATAATCAACCGAACGATCACCCGCCAATTTCCACATGGCATCGGCGGCGCTTCCTAAATCGCGAAGCCCCCACGGTTTGTTCCATGGCAATAATTGGTGGCCTGCTAAACGGCGCATCGCTTCGCGGTGTGGGGTCAGCGTTTCAATTCGTGCCATGACGCAGCGATAAATTTTCTCGCGGATTTTGGACGTTTCAAAATCGGGCTGAGCGGCAATCTTGCGCTGCATTTCACTATCCACCCATTGGTGCATTTGCTTGATAAAATCTTGTATCCCGCCGGGAAAATAGGCCGCAAAGGTTCCGTGCTGCAGCCCTTCAGCTTCCTCGGCTTTTTCAAGGGCCCGCCTCGTCCAGCCTTCAAAAGGCACCTGACGCAGGGCAGCGTTAATGAGCATTTCTTTAGATAAATCTTCAGCCGAATGTTTCATGCCCCCTTCCCTAGCATGGGCGGCAAAAGAAGCCAAACATGAACAAAAAGCGAACTATTATAGGGGCTTATATTGGCTGCTTGCATTTTGTGCAGGGTTTCATTACTTTGCCCCACTTCGAGAGGTTCGGCTCTTAAACCGACCAGAATTTATGTGTTTAGAAAAACTTTAGGAGACTGCTTTGCAAGTTAGCGTACGCGATAATAATGTGGACCAGGCGCTTCGCGCGTTGAAGAAGAAATTACAACGCGAAGGTGTGTTTCGTGAAATGAAGCTGCGTCGCTACTATGAAAAGCCATCTGAAAAGAAGGCACGTGAGGGTTCTGAAGCTGTGCGTCGTCTCCGTAAGGTTGAACGCAAGCGCCGCGAACGCGAAGGCTTCTAGTCTACCTGAAATCTATTGCGTGGTGCCCTATTGAAACTATGGGGCTGAAATGCCAGAGTTAACCATGCAAATTACCAATCATCCCGTCCTTAGCGTGATACTGCCTTGCCATAACGAGGCAGATAATCTCGATTTGCTATTCAGCCGCCTTGAGGCCGTTTTCGATCGAATGGCGCTGCCCTACGAACTGATTGCAGTTGATGACGGCAGCACCGATGATACCTATGCGCGGCTTGTCGCGCATCATAACCGTAATCCGCGTATTGTTACCATTCGGCTTGCCCGCAATTTTGGCAAGGAAAATACCGTCAGCTGCGGTCTTGCCCACGCGCGTGGTAAAGCAGCGATTATTATGGACAGCGATCTTCAGCACCCGCCTGAAGTCATTCCTGAATTATACACGAAGTGGCAAGAAGGCGCGCAGATGGTCTATGCGCTGCGCCGCAACCGCGATACCGATGGTGTCGCACGCCGCCAATTCAGCCATTTGTATTACTGGCTATTCGATAAAATCGGCGACATCAAATTACCCGAAGGCGCTGGTGATTTCCGTTTGCTTGACCGCCGCGTAGTCGATGCCGTGAATGCATTGCCGGAACGCAGTCGTTTCATGAAAGGGCTGATGAGCTGGGTTGGCTTTACAACGGCCAGCGTTGAATTCGATGTTGCCCCGCGGCACAAGGGACAATCCAGTTGGTCGCCTATTGGCCTTGTGCGATTTGCATTTGATGGCTTGCTCTCGTTCAGCAGTATTCCGCTTCGCATGTGGACCGCGATTGGCGTGGCGGTTTCGGTGTTTGCATTTCTTTACATGATTGTATTGCTTATCCAGACATCTATCTTTGGTGTGGATGTACCAGGCTTTGCAACCATCATGGTCAGCGTGTTAATGCTTGGTGGCATTCAGTTGATTGGCCTTGGCGTCGTTGCCGAATACATTGCGCGTATTTTTGTGGAAGTAAAACAGCGCCCACTTTATTTCATTGCCGACCAACGTGGCATTGATACACCCATGGATATGACGGCCAATGCCTCCGATACCGCCCAATCACGCAGAGCTAGATAAACACGCATCGAAGTTTTTCTGGGGCTTTGTGGCGCTGCACGTAGTGTGCTGGACGTTCCTTCCTTCGCTCATTCAACCCAATGCGCCGCTTGATACGGTAGAAGGGTTTGTGTGGGGCAATGAGATGCAATGGGGCTATTATAAGCATCCGCCCTTGCAAGCATGGCTTCTGCAATTCGTTGCGTACATTTTCGGCAATTCTGGCTTTGGCTATTTCGGGCTTTCGGCCCTTACCATTGGTATCAGCTTCTGGGCCATTTATCGCACAGGGCGGCTGTTCACAACGCGCATGAACGCGCTGGTCGCAACCCTCCTATGTGAAGGGATTGTCTATTTCAATTTTCTTTCGCCTGAATTTAATCCCAATGTATTACAGTTGATGACATGGTCGCTATCGGCCTATGCGTTTTCAAATGCAGTTCTGCGCGACAAATTAAAACACTGGTTATTGCTGGCGGTGTTTTTTGCACTTGGCATTTATGCCAAGTATTCCATCGCACTGCTTGGCCTTGGCTTTTTTATCTTTATGATCACGCATCAGGATGCGCGTAGATTTTTTACGACATACAAACCGTATCTTGCTTTGGCGATATTCGCGGCACTCATTGCGCCGCATGTGATCTGGTTAATTCAGCATAACTTTCTGCCATTCACCTATGCGTTAAGCCGAAGCGACGAAGCCAAGAATGTTATGGAGCGGTTATACTTCCCCTTTCGTTTTACGCTGACACAGATTTTAGACATGGTGCCGATGATCGCATTGGTTTCAATGTTATTGAATTTCCGCCAGCGCCCGCCAAAACTGGCGCATTTCCGCCATGATTTATTGGCTTATTTGGCATTTGCACCACTTGCCCTTAACTTCATCATATCACTTTGCACGGGGCACAAGGCGCTTGATATGTGGGGTATGCCCTATTTGAGTTTTATCCCACTGTGGCTGATTGTGAATGCGCCGCTCGACTTATCCATGAAAAATTTAAAGCCTTTTGCGATTGCATGGGGTTTTGTGTTTGTCATATCGCTCGGCGCATTTTATTTCAGTGTGGCGATGGCACCATCTTATGGGTTCAAACCATTACGTGGACACTTCTCTGGAGCGGAACTGTCACGCATCATGCACGAGAAATGGCAAAGCGCGACGAACACACCGCTTACGTATATTGTTAGCGATGCGTGGCTAGGCGGAAACATCGCATTGTATTCGCCCGACGTCGCAAAGCGCCCGCATGTGTTTATTGATGGTAATGCGCTGATTAGCCCGTGGATTGATATGAATGAGGTCATTGAAAAAGGTGCCCTGGTTGTTTGGCGCGAAAATGCACCAAAACCGGTTTTTTTGAATAATATTTCACCCAAGATAGAGGAAATGGATGTGCCGTGGCAAACCGTTACAAAAATGCCACCGCTACATATCTATTGGACAATTGTCGCTCCAAATAGCGCGCCTAAATAGCGCGATTAGGCACCAATCCGGTCATAGCCTTGCCATAATTCCACGGCTTACTTTAAACTACGCACACATTACTTGTAGACTCAACTTTTGGAGATAGCCCGCATGAAAATCCTCGTTCTCGCATTCACCGCATTGCTTTTAGCAACACCTGCATTTGCGGAAGACGTAGCCGCACCTGTAACTCCGCCAGCTCCTCCCCCGCCTGCAATGATGCCTGCTGGCGCGCCAGTAGCAACTGCACCATCTATGGCCGCACCATCTGGCGAAGTTAAGCACGACACACAGCAAATTCATGAGATGAATAAAGCCATTCATCAGAAGCGCGAAGAACGCAAAGAAGAATTGAAAGCAGGCGATAAGGCAGCGGCCAAAGAAACCACAAAGCAAATTCATGAAATGAAAAAAGTCCGTCATGATTTGAAAAAAGAGCGCCGTCACGATGCCAAGAAAGCCCACAAGGCTGCACACTAATTCTTAAAAGTTTTTAAAATAGTAATGCCAGGCTTCGGCCTGGCATTTTTATGCCTGCATATCATTGTACACGGCATGTATAGCAGCTTTTAACTACGTTTGCTTATGCTTGGGGCATGTTCAACAAGGAACATTGGCCTCATGGTAAACAATCACATTCTTATCATCGAAGATACGCACACAATGGCGGCACTCTATGCCAAATACCTGACCACCCAAGGGTATGAAGTGGACATAGCAGAAACTGGACGCAAGGGGCTGAGTATGATAGCCGAGCATGTATACTCAGCGATTGTGCTTGATTTGAATTTGCCTGATATGAATGGCATGGAAATTTTACAGCATATGCAAACAACCATTCCATCTGTTCCGGTGATTGTGGTTACCGCCTATGGGTCACTGGGTGCTGCCGTTGACTCCATTAAGCATGGTGCGTTCGACTTTATTATGAAACCATTTGCCTCGGCTCGGCTTAATACCACTGTAAAACTGGCGATTGACCACAGCACGCTGAAACGTGAATTACAGGAATTAAAAGCGAACATGTTTGATAGCTTGAAAAAGCTGCCTAATGATAATGCATGGTCGCACGGCTAGGATCGATTCTGGCCCTATTTGTGTCACATAAACCTCTCCCCTTTGTCGCAAAAAGTGAATAGTCTGGTGTGGTCTTTCCACTTTCAGGAACTTCCCCGGACTTATATGCAGATACTCCTCGTTCTATTCTTCGCCCTTCTCGCATTTCCAGCTCACGCCGATGCCAAAGATACACCGATTGCAGGTGTGCAAAATGCTCACGGCGTTGCACTTCACGGCGCGCCGAAGTATCCGGCTGATTTCAAACATCTGGATTATGTGAACCCCAACGCCCCAAAGGGCGGGGAAATCCGCACCGCGGTGATTGGCGGCTTTGATACGCTTAATGCCTACATCCTGAAAGGCGAGCAAGCTGCGGGGCTTAGCAGCATCTATGAAACATTGATGGAAAGCACAAATGATGAGCCCAATAGCGCATACGGGCTGCTGGCCGAAAGCATCAGCTATCCTGATGATAAATCCTACGTATCATTCAAACTGCGTCCCGAAGCCAAATTCAACGATGGAACGCCTGTTACGGTTGACGACGTCATCTGGAGCTTTAATACGCTTAAAACCAAAGGCCACCCATTCTACCGCGCTTATTATCATGAAGTAGCCAAGGTTGAAAAAATTGGCGAGCGCGAAGTAAAATTTACCTTTGTGAAAGGTGGCAATACCGAATTACCGATGATTATGGGACAGCTTCCTATTTTGCCGGAACATGATTGGGTAAAGCGCAAATTTGAAGAAACGACACTGGAAAAGCCTATTGGTAGCGGCCCATACCAAATTGAAAGTTTTGAGCCCGGCCGCACCATAACCTACAGCCGAGTCAAAAATTACTGGGGCGCGAACCAGCCAATTAATGTGGGGCGTTATAATTTCGACCGCATCCGCTATGATTACTACCGTGACCAAACGGTTGCGCATGAAGCGTTCCTTGCCGGAAAATGGGATTTCAAGCTTGAAAACGTGGCAAAGAATTGGGCAACGGGTTACAACGCGCCTGTTGTAAATAACAAACTGGTAAAAAAAGAAGAAATTCCAAACCAGTTGCCGCAAGGCATGCAGGCCTTTGCGTATAATCTTCGTCGCCCAATATTTCAGGATATAAAAGTGCGCGAAGCTTTGGCGTATGCGTTTGACTTTGAATGGTCAAACAAATCCCTTGCATTTGGCGCATATCACCGCACGGCAAGCTATTATGAAAATTCGGAACTTGCAGGCCATGGCCTGCCAAGCGCGGAGGAACTAAAAATCCTTGAGCCCTATCGCGGCCGCATTCCTGATCGTGTATTTACAGAAGAATACCGCCCGCCCAAAACCGATGGCAGCGGTAATAACCGGGACAATATGCGCAAAGCTCAGGAATTGCTGATGCAGGCCGGATGGACGTTGAAAGACGGTATGTTGGTGAATGCCAAAGGTGAACCGTTCAAATTTGAAATCCTGATTGATAGCCCCATGTTTGAACGCTGGATTCAGCCCTTTATGCGTAATCTTGAAAAGCTGGGCATCAAGGTCGATTTACGTCTGGTTGATACCGCACAGTACCAAAACCGCTTGCAGGATTTCACATTTGACATGATTGTGCAGGTATTCCCGCAATCCATCTCTCCGGGCAATGAGCAACTGGATTTCTGGGGTTCATCACGCGCCGATGTGGTGGGCAGCAAAAACATTTGTGGCATTAAGGATAAAGTAGTCGATGAACTGGTCGATAAACTTATCCGTGCTAAAGGCCGTACTGAATTGGTCAACATAACCAAGGCGCTGGACCGTGTGTTGCTATGGAACTTCAACGTCATCCCGCAATGGCATACCAAAACATACCGCATAGCCTATTGGGATATGTTTGGCCGCCCTGCTATCAATCCGCCATATGGTCTTCCGGTTACTGAAACATGGTGGATTGATGATGAAAAACTTGCCAAACTGAATGCCACCGGTAAACGGGCTAAATAGCACATGCTCAATTACATCCTTCGCCGTCTGTTGCTGATTATTCCGACCTTGTTCGGAATTATGGTGCTGAACTTCTTAATCGTGCAGGCAGCACCGGGGGGCCCTGTTGAGCAGGTGATTGCAAAGCTGCAAGGCAATAATACTGAAGCAACTGCGCGTATTGGCGGCGGTGGCAGCGACAATATGCAGGCCATGCAGCATCCCGGCGACAAGATGATGACGAATGCCAATAATGGCGGTTCATCACGTTATAAGGGCGCGCAAGGTTTAGACCCCGAATTTATCAAAGAACTGGAAGTGCAATTCGGATTTGATAAGCCGATGCATGAACGCTTTTATTTAATGATGGCGCATTATCTAACTTTCGATTTTGGAAAAAGCTATTTCCGCGACCAGAAGGTCATTGATTTAGTGCTTGAAAAAATGCCCGTCTCGGTTTCACTTGGGCTTTGGACAACATTACTGATCTATCTTATTTCCATCCCGCTTGGTATTCGCAAAGCCGTGAAGGACGGAAGCAACTTCGATATCTGGACCAGTACGGTTATTATCATTGGCTACGCCATTCCCAGCTTTTTATTTGCGGTATTGCTTGTGGTGGTTTTCGCCGGCGGGCGCGTGTTTGACTGGTTCCCGCTTCGCGGGCTTGTTTCCGATAATTGGAACGATTTAAGCTGGCCACAGCGCATTCTCGATTATTTATGGCATATCACCCTGCCCGTCACCGCGATGGTTATCAGTGGCTTTGCCAGCCTGACCATGCTGACTAAAAACTCCTTTATGGATGAAATCAGCAAGCTGTATGTAACCGCCGCACGCGCCAAAGGCTTATCCGAGAAACAAGTTCTATACGGGCATGTATTCCGAAATGCGATGCTGATTGTGATTGCCGGTTTCCCACATGCTTTCATCTCCATTCTGTTTACAGGTTCGCTGCTGATTGAGGTTATCTTTTCACTTGATGGGCTTGGCTTGCTTGGTTTTGAATCCGCCATAAGCCGTGATTATCCGGTTATGTTCGCTACGTTATATTTCTTCACACTGCTCGGGTTAATCCTCAATATTATCGGCGATTTGACCTATACCGCCGTCGATCCGCGCATCGATTTTGAAAAGCGGGATACCTAATGCTGAGATTATCTCCTTTAGGCGAACGCCGCTGGCAAAACTTCAAGGCTAATAAGCGTGGCTATTATTCACTATGGATTTTTCTGGTACTGCTGGTGTTCAGCTTGCTGGCGGATGTGATTGCGAATGATAAGCCACTCGTTATTTCCTATGACGGCGGTTTGTATTTCCCGACGCTTGAAAAATATCCGGAAACCACCTTTGGCGGAGAATTTTTAACCGAAGCGGATTACCGCGATGCGTTTGTTGCACAAAAGATAAAAGAAAAAGGCTGGGCCATTTGGCCCCTTATCCCCTATTCCTATAATACCATTAATTATAACTTATCAGTTCCTGCGCCATCGCCGCCTTCGGTTGATAACTGGCTAGGCACTGATGATCAGGGACGCGATGTATTTGCGCGGCTTATTCACGGTTTTCGTATTTCTGTTCTATTTGGACTTACCCTTACCTTCTTTTCATCAATTGTGGGTATTGCCGCCGGCGCGATACAAGGGTATTTCGGCGGCACGCTTGATTTGGTCATGCAGCGTTTTATTGAAATCTGGTCGGGTATGCCTACGTTATTCCTGCTGATTATCATGTCATCGCTTGTACAGCCGAATTTCTGGTGGCTACTTACCCTTTTATTATTATTCAGCTGGATGCATTTAGTGGGTGTTGTGCGCGCTGAATTCCTGCGCGCCCGCAATTTTGACTATGTGAAGGCTGCGCGCGCACTGGGTGCAACGAACCTTACCATCATGGCGCGGCACATGCTGCCGAATGCATTGGTTGCCACCATCACCTATCTGCCGTTTATTCTGAATGGTGCGATTACCACCCTTACCGCACTGGACTTCCTTGGGTTTGGCCTACCACCCGGTTCGCCATCCCTTGGTGAATTGTTGAACCAAGGTAAAAACAACCTGCAAGCACCATGGCTAGGTATTACTGCGTTTATTGTACTATCGCTCTTGCTTAGCCTGCTAATCTTTATTGGCGAAGCCGTACGTGATGCATTTGATCCGCGCAAAAACAAGGTGGGCGCCTAATGAATACTAAAACGAGCCTTTTAGAAATTAAAGATTTGAATATCCGGTTCAACAGCGGGGCTCGTGCCGTTGATGCCGTGCGCGGCGTTTCATTCAGCATCAATAAGGGCGAAGTGGTTGCGCTGGTTGGTGAATCTGGCTCCGGCAAATCGGTTACTGCCCTATCCATCATGCAACTGCTGCCGAATGCAGCGAACATCATCGGCGGCAGCATTAAGTTCAACGACAAGGAATTACTGGGCAAGCCTGAAAACGAAATCCAAAAGCTGCGCGGTAATGATATTTCAATGATCTTTCAAGAACCCATGAGCGCGTTAAATCCGCTGCACATCGTTGAAAAGCAAATCGCCGAAGTGGTCATGCAGCACAAAGGCATCAGCATGGAGGCTGCGCGCCCACGCGTGATGGAACTGCTGGAACTGGTTGGCCTTCCCAACCCCAAGCAATGGCTTTCGCGTTACCCCCATGAATTATCCGGCGGGCAACGCCAGCGCGTGATGATAGCTGCGGCATTAGCAAACGACCCTGATTTGCTGATCGCCGATGAACCCACCACCGCCTTAGACGTCACCATTCAAGCGCAGATTTTGACCCTGTTGAAGGATTTACAGCATAAATTAGGCATGGCGGTATTGCTCATTACGCATGATTTGGGAATTGTGCGCCACATGGCGCAACGCGTTTGCGTGATGCAGCATGGCTTGCTGGTTGAGCAAGGCAATGCAGCCGAATTGTTTGCGCGACCCCAGCACCCCTATACGAAACATTTGCTCGATAGCGAACCCAAAGGCCATGCCGCACCTGTTCCTGCAAATGCCGCGGAAATTTTGAAAACCGAGCATTTGAAGGTTTATTACCCCATCCGCAAGGGCTTCCTTAAACGCATCGTTGATTATGTGCGTGCGGTGGATGATATCAGTTTCAGTTTACGTACCGGGGAAACACTGGGCGTGGTGGGTGAATCCGGTTCGGGAAAAACAACCTTAGGCATGGGCATTTTGCGTTTAACGCGCGGCACAGGCACGGCTGTATTCATGGGCAAAAATGTCTTAACAATGGATCAGAAGGAATTGCGCCCACTGCGCCAACGCATGCAACTGGTATTCCAAGATCCGTACGGAAGCCTTTCGCCGCGTCAAACTGTTGGCGCAATTATTGGCGAGGGGTTAAGCATCCATAATATCGGATCGCAAATTGAACGCGATGCCGCAGTTGCCGCAATATTGAAAGAAGTTGGCCTTGAGCCTGAAATGCGCCACCGCTTTCCGCATGAATTTTCAGGCGGCCAGCGCCAGCGGATTGCAATCGCCCGTGCGCTTATTTTAAAACCCAAATTAATTGTACTGGATGAACCAACATCCGCATTAGACCGATCCGTGCAGGCGCAAATCATCGCGTTGCTGCGTGATTTGCAGACCAAGCATTCGCTTAGCTATATCTTCATCAGCCATGATTTGCGCGTTATCCGCGCCATGTCGCATCATGTATTGGTGATGCAGCATGGCAAAATGGTTGAAAGCGGCACGGCAGAAAGCGTCTTCAATAATCCGCAGCAGGATTACACCAAGAAATTGCTGGCGGCGGCGTTAAGTTAAACGGCGAACGATGGTTACAGCGCTACCCCGCGCTACAACATCTGCCAACGGTTCCACCACCACACAGCCATGATAGGCATTGGCGTGAAGCAGATTGGCGGGGTCGGTCATAATACCCACATGCCCCTGAAAGAACACAAAATCACCGCGATGCAGCTTATCATGGTCATTCACGGGCTGTCCTAAACTGGCGGCTTGCATATCACTATCACGCGGGCATGCGATTCCGGCAGCTTCACAAGCGATTTGCACCAACCCCGAACAATCGAGGCCAAGGGACGTGTTCCCGCCCCATAAATAAGGAATGCCGAGGAAACGCCCAGCGGTGAAGACAATATCGCGCTCCGCCCACTCCGCCATCGGCGTTAAATGATGTGCATGAATAAACCCGCCGCCTTTAAGTTTGGAAAATTTTCCATCGGTTTCTTCAACTTCAACACCGCTTAAAAAGGTTAGCGTATCCATCGGCACTTTTTTGATAGAAGGCTCAGGAAATAAAAAACTGTGCGATTTTTTAATCCGGTGTGTCGGGTTCAAGGGTTGGTCAAAAAAACCTTGATTAACCGTATAACCGACATACCCATCCCGTGCGCATTGCCCCCACAGCCATTGCTCGGTCGATTCATACACGGTGAACACATCACCATAACGCATCACCGATACTTGCTCCGCGAGGGTGTCGGGTTCTTTATGCAGCACGGCAATTCCGTGATAAAGGGTAAGAGGCACGCCCACGACATAGGAAGGCGCATCTACAATGCCGCGTAAATGCTCTGCGGCAATATCACTACGATAGGGATTAATGCGTGAATCGGGTGAGGTCATAACCCCACATTAAGCTGCTTGCGCTTCGCCGTCAGCTGCTTCGTCTTCTTTGGCCATTTCAGCAAGCTCAAGGAAGATAGAAGGTTTCAAGCTGTCATCCGCAGTGCGGTTGGCTTCCTGAATGCTTTGAACAAATTCAACAAGGAATGCAGAACCCTTAACCGTGCGTTGCACCAGCACATTCCGTTTGTCTTTTTCATCACGGCGACGCTTAACAAAATCCAGCTCGCCCAATCTGTCGAGCGCACGGCTGATTGCAGGCTTTGAAATGTTAAGATAGCTGGCAAGGCCACGCACAGTGTGCGGTCCCTCCTCCAAATATACAGTCAACATCAAGGCCATTTGGCGGGCGGAAAGGTCTGGGCCTTTGCTACGCACACCGGTTACTAATACTTTGCGCCACACATTGAGCGCACGAACATCTAAATTCACGTTAGCAACTCCGGTAAAAATGACTGGATAGGTATGAATCGTTTAGTAAGTGTAGTGTGCGTCGCATTTATTAAAACTGCAAGAGGCCGTGTTAATGATTTTGACAAGTGTGACTTTTACGCCCAACCAGCTGAAACCACAGACAATAATCACATTAAGAAAAGCGACTAACGTCTTGTTACGAATCAACAATTATGGGGTTTCTGCCGTACAGCTCACGCCGGGCTTATTGCCGTTATCAATATAGCAATAGCTGACATAGCCGGTGTTGACATTAACACGAAACACACCTGCTGCGGCAGTTGGGTTACTATGTTGCATCAACATATAAGGGCCAGGTGTCGTGCGGCCCGTTTGTGCAGCACTGGCTTCGCTATAAAGCATAGCGCCAAGTATCACGATGACCGCAATGCAGATCGCCAACATATAGGAAGTGGTTTTGGATGATAAGAACGACATGAGTGCCTCCTGATGTAATATTCAGGGGCAAACTATAAACCTGTATGAAGCTTTACGTTAGTGATTCAGGCTAGCCAGCTTTTTGTTCCAGCTGGTCTTGCACCAACTGGTCTTGGCGCGCCTTCCATTCCATTAGGAAGTGAACGGCTTCGTTGTAATCATCGCTCTTCAAATCTTCGACGCGAACGAGATTAAACGAATCAAGGAATGTTTTTTGCAATTCTTCAACCGACGTATCGGTTTCTACAGCGGTATATGCGAGCAGGCTGAGCAGTGACATTTGTTCGGATTTATTGATGGTTTTGTGACCACGCAATAACCAACGCATAACATCAAAGCGGTCGAAACGACCAAAGCGACTTTTTAGAATGTCTTCTAGCGAGTTAGCCATACTTCCTTTATCCACCACGTTTATTGATCGATGTTGTTTAGTCTTAACTGAACAAACTGTATCACAAAAAAAGGCGTAAATTTGAAAGTAATAACTTTATCAGCTACAAAAAGGATTAACCCCGCGCAATTTGACGCTGGGATGTTAATTAACCTTGGCGAGCTTTATAGCGTTTTTTCAATTTATTGATGATGTACACGCGGCCCTTACGGCGCACCAAGATGCAGTTCGCATCGCGCTTACGTAGGCCCTTTAATGAATTAGCGATTTTCATAATATTATCCTTATAACTTCACAAGCGCAGGAAACTAGGCGATTGGCTGGCTTGAAGTCAAGAAAAACCGCCATAAATTTAATGGTGTTGGAATAGCCACAATCCGAGGTTTTTAGACCAACTACCCCCTTGGAATCCAAGGAATCGATAACAATCCGGATTATGCTGCGGTACGGTAATAATGGTTAAACGTAAGATTAACCTTTTAGGCTTAAACTGTGGATAAGTGGGGCTAAAAGCGTTAACTCATCGAAACGTATAACGCCACATTAGGGTAACGGGATTTCAAAATCCCACATCCGGAAGGAGAACGGCGATAAGACATCGCTTTGATCTCAACACTGCACAAGGACTAGCGCATCGCGCCAGGGAACTTTTTGTCCTTCAATCTTCTGTCCCAAATTCCGAACTTTCTAAAATCACGACTCATTTGAAAAATTTAAATCGCGGTTTTTCGTCTCGCGATTTTACATCATTCACATCCAGCATGAGTGCGGCCAAGAGCAATCTTGAAAGTGCTGGGTTTGAAAAGCCTACCCTCACCCTTACATCATGGAGACACCTATATGGGTAAACGCTCGGATAAATTCCAGAGTAAACGTAGCGCTGACAGCAGAAAGTCGAATGTCGAAGTTCTGTTCAACCAAAAATGGTCGCCAATAAAAGATGAAGATGATCGCCGCGATCAAAGCTACATCCGCAAGATAAAGCCGCAAAACAATAATCAGGCGCGATTGATGGAAGCACTTGCCACGCACAACCTTACCCTTGCGGTTGGTCCTGCGGGTACGGGTAAAACCTATTTGGCGATTAGTGCTGCGGTTGAAGCATTAGAAGCAGGAACGGTTGACCGCATCATCCTTTCCCGCCCTGCGATTGAAGCAGGTGAAACCATCGGTTTCTTGCCGGGTGACTTGCAGGAAAAGATGGCCCCCTATCTTCGCCCGCTCTATGACGCATTGAATGACCGGATTGGCAGCAAGCGTTTAAAACAGCATCTGATTGATGGCGCGATTGAAATCGCTCCTATCGGTTACATGCGCGGACGCACCCTGAACAACGCCTTTGTCGTGATTGATGAAGTTCAAAACTGCACGTATACGCAGCTTAAGATGCTGCTGACCCGCCTTGGCTGGCATTCCACGATGGTACTGACAGGTGACCCCGATCAAAGCGATTTGTTACCAGGGATGTCAGGCTTTGCGGATATCGCCAAGAAGCTGGATGGGGTTAAGGGCATTGCGGTTGTGCAACTTGAAGCAACCGACGTGGTTCGCCACCCGCTTGTCGCAAGCATGCTAACGCGTATCTAAACTTATCCGTGTGCTACAGCGATTTGCCGGATGTGCTCAGGCACTTCATGTGCATGACGAACCGGTAATTCAATAACTGTTGCTTCGCGCTTATCCGCCGCTAATCCCAATGTCTTGAATACCGCGTCCCGCGTTTCTTGATCATCAAATGGAAATTCTGCACGGCATGCTTTCAAATCAGCCGCATTATCTGGCGCATAAATGCGCTCATTGGTTTTTGCATCCCGCAACTGGAAGCCGAGCCATTCGAACATTTTTAGCTTGCCATGTTCCATGCGTTCAACAAGCGCGCGGTCATTATCATCTTGTATGCTATCAATTCGCTCACGCTTAGCCATGATGCCAGTTGCAATAACTACATTATGCATGTCGCGCAAAGCGGATACCAAATGGCGAACCGCATAAGGCGCAAAGCCTTTGATGCCTTTTTTGATACCGGTACCATAGGTCATATCATACAGCATGACCTTAGCGTTTCTGATGCCCAAACGTGACGTAATCACAGCAAAGCATTCCCCATCTTCCATTAATTCCATGGTGAATTGCGGATCAGCGTCCAAACCGTAATTGTATTCAACATAAGCGTCTGTGGTCAGTGCGGACGGCATGCCTTTTAAAGGATTGTTTCCTATCACGCTTAAATCGACCACGGCTTCTTCAGCGGCTGCCTTGAATTGCGCATGTATAAGCCGATCAAGCGGAGAGATATGCGCACGTGCCGTTACTGTGTTTAAATCGCTATCAGTCATATCGCGTAAAAAATGTTAACCTATTGTTTTAATACCTCCATTCTACCGAAAATTGCTGAAACTAATTAACGTGAACAGTGTTTACACCTTCTATTAACGGCTTAATATTAATCTTAAGCGGCAAATTTGCTGTGCCTATTCAAAGTGGGGCGATTATGAAAACCGAGCTTGATAAAAAAATTAAGGCGTTTGAAAAAAACCGCGCCGACGAAAAAGCCCCGATGTTTAAAAATATGAAGGGCAGCAGTGCAGGCCGCGTGGGTTATGAATTCTTGATTGCAACGCTGTTCTTTGCCGGCATCGGCTTTGTCATTGACATGCAGTTGGGCACAACACCATGGGTGACCCTTGGCCTGTTTTTTATCGGGTTCATTACCGGCATCTATAATGCCTGGCGCGTCATGAATGTGGATGGTGAAAAAGTAGGCGCAAAGTACAAAACCGCCCCCAAATCAGAACTTGGCAGCCACGACATCACTATGCCTGCGGCCCGAAAACGGGATGATGGTGAAAACCAGCCCTAGATTGGGGTTCGTTTCATCCATTAACACCTTTAAAAAAACCCAATAAATAAGGGGCTTTTTACCCACAGTTTTTTGCACCCTTTTCCATTTGACATTTTTCCCGTTCTTTCCGATAAGAAGCGCGGTTTTTGATTCATGACTTTCACGATTTACCCGCCCCAGAGCAAACAAGCCGAATGAGTTCCCCACTCCACCAGTTTGAAATTCACACCATTTTGCCACTGAATGTTGGCGGGTATGACGTTTCGTTGACCAATTCTTCCCTGTTCATGTTTTTGGCCGTGATTTCAGCGACCATCTTTTTTGTGCTGGGCATGCAAAAGAAGTCTCTTGTTCCCGGACGCCTTCAGGCAGCTGCGGAAATGCTTCATAGCAGTGTCGCCAATATTGTCGGGGACACAGCCGGTGAACATTCAAAACCTTACTTCCCGCTTATCTTCTCCATCTTCATTTTCATTTTGTTCTGCAACATACTGGGAATGATCCCATATAGCTTCACGGTTACATCCCATATTCTTGTGACCTTCTTCCTTGCGTTGATTGTGTTTTTGGCCGTAACCATTACCGGCTTTGCAAAACATGGCTTGCATTTTTTCTCGCTGTTCGTTCCTGCTGGCACACCGATTGTAATGGTGCCGCTGATGTTCGTCTTGGAAGTATTTTCGTTTTGTGTTCGGCCGTTCAGCCTCGCCATTCGTTTGTTCGCAAACATGATGGCAGGCCATATCATGCTTAAAGTGTTTGCAGGTATGGCTGTAATGTTGCTGACCGCTGGCGGAGCAACGATGGTTCTATTACCTCTACCTGTATTATTGAATGTCGCGTTGACGGGATTTGAATTCTTCGTTGCCGGCCTTCAAGCCTACATTTTTGCAATTCTGGCCGCTGTGTATTTGCACGACGCCCTAGAATTGCACTAAGTGGAGCTACACTAAGACCAAGTTTTTTTAAACGCATCACAAAGGAGATTAAAATGGATGCAGCTGCAATGAAACTTCTCGCCGCCGGTATCGCCATGATTGGCACGCTCGGCGCCGGTATCGGCCTTGGCAATATCTTTGCCGCTTGGCTTTCAGGTATCGCACGTAATCCTGCTGCCGCTAAGCAAATGAACACCACAGGCTTCATTGGCTTTGCTGCTACCGAACTTGTTCTGTTGCTCGGTTTCGTTGTGTCCATGCTTTTGCTGTTCGTTGCAAAATAAGCAACTACTTGCCAAAGGTATCTGATGCTTAAGAAAGCTGCCCTCTTTTGTGCGTTATTTATGATGTCTCTTGTGCTGGCCATTGTGCCAGCCCATGCGGCAAAGCATAAAAATGCTCCTACCCCTCCTGTCGCTGTTGAAACAACGGCTGCGGAAGGCGAACATGGCGCAGGCCATGAAGCCGCCGCGCATGAAGAGGGTTCAGGCGGCTTGCCGCAAATGGATATTAGCCGTTTTCCGGGGCAACTGTTCTGGCTAACCATTACCTTCATTCTGACTTATTTGCTGATGAAGCATGTTGCATTGCCTGGCGTTGAAAAAACGCTGGAGACACGCGAAAAGCGCATCTCGGCTGATATTGGTGGCTCGAAGGCCAAAAACGAAGCAGCCAAGCATCTGATGGTTGAATATGAAACCCGCCTTGCCAAGGCACGTTCGGATGCGCAAACTGCAACCCGAACCGTGACAGATGAAAGTGCTAAAAAAGCTGCCGACGCGCTTGGATCGCAAACGGCCAAGGTCAATGCGGATATTAGATCAGCAGATGCGCGCATTCTGGCTGAAAAAAACAGGGCGATTGCTGCACTAGATAAAGAAGTAGTGAGCGTGATTGGCGCACTGGTTCAATCCGTTGCTGGCATCAACCCATCAACCAGCGATATTGAAAATGCCCTACAAAAAGTAAGGAAAGCATAAGCATGCAAGAATTACTAAATGACCCAACAGTATGGTTTGCAATTTCATTTGTAATCTTCCTTGTCATTGCATGGAAAGCTGGCGGCGCGGCGATTGCCTCTGCGCTTGATAATTACGGTGTGAAGGTAAAACAAGAGCTGGACCAAGCTGCCGCCCTTCATGCTGAAGCTGCGCAATTATTGGCCGATACACAGGCCAAGCATAACAATGCATTTAAAGAATCTGATGCGATTATTGCCCGGGCGGAAGAACAGGCGCGCCTGCTTCAAGTTCAAGCTGAAAAGGATTTGGAAGCAACCTTAAAGCGCCGCGAACAACAAGCGGTTGAACGTATTCAATTGCTTCAAGAACAAGCTGCAACTGAAATCCGCGCCCAAGCCGTTGATGTCGCATTGAAAGCTGCCGAAGCGCTTCTTCGCACAAACCTTGGTGCAGAACACGATAAGAAGCTCATAGAAGTTCAGACCACCGAGATGGCCCAAAGGCTTAAAAATACTGTCAAAAACGTAGCCTAACCGTTTTAAAACCTATCTAAGCTTCGCTTTGCTCGCATCTGAGCCTGTGCTATGGTCGAACACCAAGGCACACAAACATGGCTCAGCGCATTCTAAAATCCGCCAACCAACCAAACATGTCGTTACCGCTTAGCGGTTACGCGACCACCGGCATTCAGCCGATGGTCATCGATTTTAAGAAAAGCCGCGCCCGTACATTGTCAACCAAGGCGTTATATATTGCTTATGGCGCGCTTGCCTCCTTTCTTATCACCAGCTTGTGCGCATTGTTTCTGCTTGGCGATCAGATGAATAATGTATTTCGCGAAGCACAGCACCAGCCAGCACATGCCATACAAATCGTGAAGGAAGCAGAACCGGAAGCGGCTTTTCCAGCCACAACTATTACGCCGCTGCCAAGCAAAGCCTTGATTATTGGGCGTGACTTCCAGCAGCCAAAAGCAACGACCACAGAAAAAGATTTAGCGCCCCAACCTTTAACAAAAATGCTTGCCCAATTGCCGCTTTATGAAAAGCCAGCCGTAAAAGAACGTAGCCATTTTATTGAAGTTGAAACGGTTGGCGCTGTACGCAAAACATCCACCCTACTGCAACAAGCCGATGAAGCGATTGCTGATGGGAATGTCCAAAAAGCGGTACAACTTTACGGCCGCGCTGTGCAATTAAGCCCCACAGATGATGGTCTTCGTAGCAATTACGTTGCCCTGCTCCTTCAGCAGGCACGCAGCTATGATGAGCAAGGTGAAACCGATGAGGCATTAGCCATTTATAAAAAGGCACAAAGCCTATGGCAAGGCGACAGCCATACAGCACAGAGCATCAAAGCACGAATTACATTTCTAGAAAACAATTAGCGCAGCGCTGTGTGCGCAGGCAATAGATTTAGTGTTATTTGCTGTTCGGCTTTGCCGTCTTTCCAATGCACCGACACGCTTTGCGGTGACACATCAAGCATTGTTAAATGATTGATTGTTTGGCCTGGCACGTGCTTTTCGCCATTAATCCAGACAACCCAATCCTGCGGGTTATTGTAAATCACAGCATTCAATGTCAATTGCGGAGGCGTGGCGAGCGGAGCTTCCGGTGGCAATTGCGAAACAGGTTTTATAGTCTCAATCACTGCAGGCACAGCCGCCGCATGTTCTGATTTACCAACATTTGTTAAAATGGACATGCCACCAAAAATCCCTGCACTACCAAATACCATCAAGACCCATACGGCAATCTGTTTCTTCATTGTGCCATCGCGCATCTGGCGTAGCCAGCTGGTATCAATGGATAATGCAGCATGCTTTTCCTGCGCAGCGATATGAAGCCATGCGATATCCGCAGCCCATTCGTGGGGCACATGAGCTGTTTTGGGTGATGGAATAGCAATCAGTTGCGCATTTGGCACTTCAAGATTGCTTAAATGGTCAGCAACATAAAGGCGTGCTGATATGTTTCCTGCGAAATCGCTATTTAGACGCGGCAAATAATCCAGCGTTGACTTGATATGTTCACTAAGGCGCGCAACCAATTCATCCTTTGCCATGCTGGGCACGCAATCCGGGTGACTGCGGGTGAAGATAAGCTTGCCGTCATTAAGCACAAGCTGGCGAAGACCAAAGCTTTCACACAAGACATTCACGAACGCCCAGCCTTTTTTTGGCATCACTGAAACCTGACTTGCGTAATCCATCCATTCGGTAGCAAAGAATGACAACGGCTCAATAGGGTTCATTATTTGCTGTAAACGATCAAAAATCGGTTGCAACCATGCTTCTTCTGGTGTTGCGGCATGCAACACTTTCCATTTGCCCGTAACTTTATCATGGAAAGATTCCGACACTTCCAATTGGGCCTTAGGAAAGAAATGCGCGCGTTGGCGCTCGACAATTGATTTACGCGCCCACGGGCTGACGGGCGGCAAGATTTCCATGCGCACATCAAGATGCGCAGAATCAACAACGATTTTTAACGGGTAAAACGGATGGCGTTTAAGTGCACCAAGCAGCGTATCAAAAAACTGGTCACTATGATAAGGCAGTATCCAACTGGTTTCGATTTCTTTTGCGTTGGTCAGCATCAATACTGCTGCACGCGGGCTGAGTAAAAGCGTGAAACGTGTAACGCCACAGAAAATCATGCAGCCACCATATGACTAATGCCACGGTATAGCGGCCCCATAACGCCGCTGACCATCAATATCAGCGTTAAGCCTACCGCAAGAGTGATGAAGAGACTACTAATTCTTAACAGCTGGTCGAGCGCCTGCTGGGTCTCCTGTTGATAAACGGAGGATATATGAAGCAGGCTTTCGCTCATTTTCCCGCTATCTTCGCCGATTTTAAGAATGCGGATGACATAAGGGGGAATAAATATTTCTTTGGTTAATACGGTGCTTAACCCCTGCCCCCCGCTGACCTCCCTTGCCACATTTTGAAGGGCCGCAGCCATGGCCCGGTTATGGGTTAATGTAGGCAATACCGCCAATGCTTCCATCATCTGCACCCCGCTACCCAGCATGGCTGAAAATACATGGGTGATTTGTGCAAGTTCCACTTTGCGGAATAGCGTTCCAATAATAGGCAGCGATAGAAAAACGCGGTCAGCCATTAGTGCAATATCCTGATGTAGCGCTTTGATAAGCGGCAGAATAACCGCAAGTAGCGCAGCAAAAACCATGACTAGCGCTATGGTTGCGCCAAATGCGCGCATGCTCCATAAAATGATTTCAGAAGCCAGCGGCAAGTGCTCGCCAATCATCTCCAGCAATTGAATAATCTGTGGTACAGCAATCAGCATCAACACTGCGACAGCCGTACCCGCCAGCAGCATTTGAAGCGCGGGATAGGATAATGCGCGTCGCAGTTTTTCATTAAATTCCCGCTTCCAGCTCAGGCTTTGATAGAGAAAGCCCAAGGCTTCGCAAATTTTACCGGTTTTTTCCCCCGCGCTTAACAACAGCGGTACTAGCGGGTCAAATTCCATACGTGATGATGCAAAAGCGGATGAAAGGCTGGCTCCACCCGTGACGTTCTGCAATATCGCCGCGACATTGCGGCGCAAAGCTGATGGCAGTGCTGGTAGCACATCTTCTAATGCAGTATGCACAGGAACACCGGCCTTCGTCAGCATGACCAAATGCCGGCATAGCAGTACCTGTTCTGGTAATGGCACTTTTTTATTAAACAAAAACTGTGTGGGCCTATCGCTGCTTTGGCAATCAATTAGGTTGAGCCCTTGGTGATGCAGCTTGGCGAATAATTCATTTTCATTGGCGGCGGCGGTTTCACCCTTGTTGATTGCGCCATATTCATCAACTGCGCGATATGCGTAATGCGGCATTATACGGCTCCCGCATTCTGGATTAAATCAACCTCCGCCATCAGGCTTTCAAGACTAATCACCCCTGCTTCCAGTTTCATAAGACCATCTTGCGCCATACTCATAAAGCCTTTGGCGCTTGCGCATTTGAATAATTGACTGCGGGGCGCATCATTTACCACCAACTCATCCAACTCACTATCAATCGGCAAGATTTCAGAAATGACCATGCGGCCTTTATGTCCAGTGTGGTCGCATGCTTCACACCCCACCGCATGACCAACCTTCGCGGGTAGTCTGACTGACGATGCCAATAAAGCCTTTAAATGCGCGTCTGGCGGTCGCATCTGGCGGCATTGTGGGCACAACACACGCACCAAACGCTGCGCCACCGCCGCCGTGATATTCCCCGACATAAGGCCAGATGTGAGCCCGAATTCGCGCAAGCGCGCAAACACGCCAAAACTGTCTTGCGTGTGCAGCGTTGTAAATATCTGGCTGCCCGTCATGGCGGCGCGCAGCGCCATTTGCGCGGTATCAGCATCACGGATTTCGCCAATCAGCAATACGTTGGGATCTTGGCGAAGAATAGCACGAACGCCTTCGGCAAAACTTAATCCAAAATTTTCACGTACCTGCGTTTGACGAATGCCATCGAGTTGATATTCAATTGGGTCTTCTAAAGTGCGAATGCTACGCGTTGCTTTATCCAATAATTGCAACAGCGCATAAAGCGTTGTGGTTTTACCGGAACCCACAGGGCCTGTGAGCACCAACATACCATTCGGACGCAAACACAAACGGCGCAGCAATTGTTCCTGCGGTTCACTAAAACCAAGTTTTTCAAGCGGCAATAATGCCCGCGCCTGATCAAGAATGCGGATTACGATATTTTCGCCATGCTGCGTTGGCAAAATGGAAACGCGAAAATCGACGTTTTTGCTGCCAATTTGCAGATGAAAACGGCCATCTTGAATATTGCGGCTGTCCACAATATCCATCCCCGCCAGCACTTTAATCCGCTGCGCAAGACGCGGCCATGACGCACGGTGCAGTAGCGTCAGCGTTTTTAAAAGTCCGTCAATACGAAGGCGAATCCGCACGCTTTTTTCTTCCGGCTCCAAATGAATATCGGATGCGCCGGCGGCCACGCTTTCTGCCAATAATGCTTCTACGGTTGCAATTACCGGATGGTTATCATGCGTTTCTGGCGCGGGGGCGATAATCCCCTGCTCCATCTCACTTAAGTGATATTTGAAATTTTCAGCGCCGCCATAGACACGGGCAATAAATGCTAAAACATCATCTTGCGCAGCAATAAATAAACGTAAAGCCAACCCTTGCGGTAACATGCGCTTTAAATGATCAGTAACGCGAATATCCAGAGGATCTGCCATCGCGACATATAACGCGTTATCATCAATTGCAAAGCCAACAGCTTTAAACCTTAATGCAGTATCTTTATCCCAAAAGCTGCTGGCATCTTCATCAACCAACTGTTGATGCAAATGAATGGCAGGATAGCCGGTTTGTTGGCTTAACGCTTCCAATAGCTGGTTTTCCTGCACAAAACGCAGTTTCAGCAACACGCGCCCCAATAAATCCGGATGCTGCTTTTGTTCATGCAATGCAAGCCGCAGCTGATCTTCATTTAGCATTCCATGCGCACATAACCATTCGCCAAGCATCATGCGTTTAGGATTTGCTTCAGGGAAGTTTAAGACGTTCATCACTTCCACTCCGTCGTGCATGGCTGGTTGCCTAAATACGTCACCAACGCATTTCGGTCTAAATAAAGGTACACATCATCGAATGGGTCATCTACTGGCGTTCCATTTACGACTTTTGAAAATTGTCCAGGTAATCCTGCAACAAAACTTATGTTTCCATCAGCATTGCATCTTTCTGCGCCTTCAGTCGTTGAACATGCTGGTACAGTGTTAGGAAAAGGAAATAGGTCAGTCTCATCAGTTGCAGTATTTTTATATGCACCGCGACCATTTGCACCATGGCTTAGCAATACAACAGCAATGTTTTGCTGTTCGTTCGCTCCACTTAATCTGACTTTCAGTGATGTAGCGGATGAAAATGCAAGGCTACACAGACCATCTGGCCCATTTACAGGTAACATCTTGCTAGGCGGTGTGACAGCAAATTTCGCTAAATTTATGTCAACTGCATAAGTTAACCAGCGCCCATAAGCATCTTTAGCAAAGCTTTGTGATAATCCTAATGACTGAAACGGCACGACCCCAACTGCAATATCGCAATCGCGCTTGCTTTCACTAAACGGAGCGCCTGGATCGATTGGACACGGCACATAACCCGATGCCTGCACAAACGCCGCAATCGAACGCATCACGGTTTGTAGATTTTGTGTTGTAGCTCTTGCTTGTTCGGCAACGCGCACCGATAACAGCGTAGGCACCATTAATCCGATCACAACAGCTATCACAGCCAAAGCAATTGCTGTTTCGGCCAGCGAAAATCCCTGCTGATTTAGGATTAGAGCGCGCGGGTGCATAAAATGTAGGTATTGTTTTCTACATATGGATTTGCAGCGGCCGCACCATCAATCGCTGTGCCAGATCGTATATTTCCTTCCTGCGGGTTTCCATCATCCTGCCGCTGGTCAATAATCGCAGCTGCTGAACCGGGCACATTATTAATGCAGATCACATTCGTGCCAGCAGAAATGCCATTTGTTGTGAATGCACCGTTTTGTATTCCGAATACACCGCCGAACGAATTACCGGGAAATCCTGTATCGTTTTTATCGCCTTTAATCAGCCCTGCAGCGCGAAGATTGGTCCACACCATACGGCTTTCTGCGGGGCCATTACCATTGGCCAGAGCAGCAGCTGTATTGTAGCTTGTAGCATTCCCCACGATACCATCACCGCCACCTTTATTGGCAAGACCAAAACGTGTGTCTGCCTTGGCATCATCCCCCGGCACTGCACCGTAATTTTGATTATATGTGGAAACCGCAGATTGAATGCTTTGCAATGTGCTTATGGTGCTGGTGATGCGCGCATTTTGTAAAATATTCACCGCAACCAGAATACTGCCAATCAGCAGGCCAATCACGACAAGCACAATTGAAACTTCAACAAGGGTAAAACCGGAATTATTATTTTTCGTTAGTCGCGCATACATTTGTAACCTCATGAAACGAAAGTGAACCTGAATAATCCCGTATTCGTTTTTAGCGTATGCGGGGGTGGGCGAGAAGTTCTTTTAGTGCTTGGAATGCTTTTTCTTTTTGTGCTTTTTGACTTTGTGTTTCTTCTTGTGCTGGGCCAGTGGTTTGGCTGCTTTTCTAACAGGCAACGCTTGGGCTGTCGTTTCGCTTTCGTCCAGAACATCTACGGCTTGGATTGAAGCAGCTTGGGGCAGCGGCACTTTTCCATCATCCACAAACTGACCATCAATTTCATCATCATCCCTATCACGAGGTTTATTGCGTGCAATCGGCAATGGGCGACGGTCATGATTGAATTTGTGATATAACTCTGCATCGGCATCATCCGGTTTTACTCCGTCATTCACAACCGTTGCCCGCAGTAGAATGACTAGCTCCGTCAGCTTCGATGAATTGCTACGCGATTTTCCAAGGTTGCCGACAATCGGCACGTCATCAACAAACGGCACACCCTTTTCAAGATTGCCGGATGAATCCTGCATAAGGCCACCCATCACCGCCACCGTGCCTGATTTAAGGGTAAGCACGCTATCCATCTCACGTACCGCAACAACAGGAACGGATGATGATACTTCTGGCACATTGGCATCCGCCGCGGCAATCTTCACACCGGGGTCTTCCACACGGTCAACGATGAAAGAAACGGTTGGACGCAAATTCAGCGTCACTTCATCTCTGTTTTCATTAATCGATGGCTGCACGGTCATTAAAAACCCAACGGGTACCGTGTTTGGTGTGCTGTTTACGGTACGTGTTACCCCCACGGGGCTGCCGCCATTCGTACCGATAATCGGCGTTGTTTCAATGGTCGATGTAAAATAGACCTCGTTGCGCGCAACCTTTAAAACGGCAGGCTGGTTATTGAGCACTGTTAAACGTGGGCTGGATAGCGTGCGCGACGTACCAAAGCTGCGCACAAAATTCAGAATACCACCAAAATCACTATCTTTAAGCGATAACGTCACAACACCGTCAGTCGCGGTTCCAGCAGTTGCGAAAGGAGCGCCTGCTGCAACAGGACCAAAACGCGCCGCAACATTTGCCGTGTTGTTTAATAGGGTGCGCCAGTTAATGCCACTTTTGTAATCTTCATTTAATTCTACTTCCATAATTCGCGCTTCAATCAGAACCTGCGAATTTACGTTATGCTTTATTTTTCCAAGATAAGCTTCAACCGCTTTGTGTTGGCGTTCATTACCAAAGACACTAATCAATCCGGCCTGCTTGTTTACCGCGAAGGCTTTAGTTGGTGAAATGCCTTCCTGTTTTAATTCCTTCGCCGTGTCGCTATCAACGCGCATGGTTCGTGCGCCTTTAGTATTCGTCATAATCGCTTCAATATTCGTCTCAATTTCGCCCCAAAAATCGGCAATCGCCTGTGTTTCTACCTTGGTTGTTGAATTATTGCCGCTAGTGACATCGCTTCCATTATTTACATTGCTGTTTCTGCCTGTGCCCTGAATGCTGGAAAATACATTGGTTGCAATGCCGATTTCACTGTTTGATTTACGGATAAGGGTTAAATAATCAATCGGATAGCTTTTGATATACGGTTCATCAAGTTCGATGCGCAGGAAATTATCTTCAACCGTGTAACGCAGGCCAGCCATGCTACACAAACGATCAAGCACTTTTGAAAAAGGCTGACGAATGGCGGTAAAAATCACGCCGCCAGTGATACGCGGATCAAGCTCCAGATTTACTTCTGCCTTGCTTGCCAGTTCCTGCAACACATCTTTGACCGGAACTTTTTCAGTGATTGAAATAGAAATGATTTTGTCGTTAGCAATTTTATTTTTTGCCTGACGGTTTGATTTAAAAGGAACATAGGGAATGGGCGGGCCATCGGCTTGTTCGCGCTCGCGGCGCAAATCGCGATAATCATCGCGATTCAAATCCATTACAGGATCGATTTTATCCAGCTGCATCTCGTTACAGGCTGTAACCGGAAGAAGTAAAAGTAAAAGCAGAGCCCAAAAACGCATAAAATACCCTTATGAATATTGGGATATGTTTTAACTGGCCTCCATTTAAACTGAAAGAGCGAATTATGGCAGTTTGTTTCGGTATCGTTATTTGTAGGTAACGCCTGTAAAATATAGGCCATGGGGCGGTGCGGTTGGCCCTGCCTTGGCACGTTCCTTGGCTTCAAAGGCGCGCTTGAACTCTTCGACGCTCCACTGCCCTGTTCCAACAAAGAACAGTGTTCCAACCATATTTCTTACCTGATGATAGAGGAACGACTTAGCACCAAAATGGAAACGAAATTCCTCGCCATTTTGCTCAACCCGTGCATCAAGCATGGTTTTCATCGGTGATGGAGATTGGCACCCATCAGCGCGGAAAGATGTGAAGTCATGATGGCCAAGTAATAGCGCGGCCGCTTCTTGCATCGGTTTTAATGTTAGGGGTTTATAAAAATGCACGGCATAGCCACGATCAATGGTCAGCGGACGCGGGCGGTTAATTACGCGGAACATATAATTGCGTGATACGGCAGAAAACCGCGCATGAAAATCAGTAGTTACGGGCTCCGCCTTTAGCACAATCACAGGATGATGCCGCATGTAATAATTAATCGCGTCTCGCACAGTGTCCGCATCCGTTGGGCGGTCAATATCCGCATGGCACACCTGCGCCAGTGCATGAACGCCTGCATCGGTGCGGCCAGCTACGTGAATGCGTACATCTTCATCACAGAATTTTTTTATTGCTTCTTCAATTGTGCCTTGAACGGAACGCGCGTCTTTTTGCAACTGCCAGCCGGAAAAGCCTGCGCCATCGTATTCTACAGTAAGTTTCCAGCGTTGCATTATAATAATTCGCCCACTTTAACAGAAAACCCGCGCAGAAACGATGCGCCATCTGTTGCACTACGGCCTTGGCGCTGCACCTTCGTGAGGGTAATCGCGTCTTCGCCGCAAGCAACCGTGAAGTCATCCTTTAGCAAAGTACCTGCTGCGCCGTGCATGCCGAAGACCACGGCCGCCTCCAGAACTTTGATACGCTCGCCCTTGCTTTCGAAATAAACACCGGGCCATGGCGACAAACCACGTAATTTGCGTTCAATTTCTGCTGCGCTTTCCTGCCAGTTGATGCGACCTTCATCCTTGGTCAACTTGGTTGCATAGGTAACACCTGCTTCAGGCTGCGGGATTGGCTTGATGCTGCCGCTGGCAATCTGCGGCAAGGCTTCGACAATCATTTCCGCGCCTAGTTTGCTCAATTCATCATGCAAGGCGCCAGCTGTAGTTTGGGTGGTGATGGGCACGCTGCGCTTCAACCACATCGCGCCGGTATCAAGCCCGACATCCATCTGCATAATCGTAATACCGCTATCGGCATCCCCTGCCAGTATCGCGCGCTGAATGGGCGCAGCCCCGCGCCAACGCGGTAATAAAGACGCATGAATATTGATACAGCCATAGCGCGGCGCATCAAGTACGGGTTTGGGCAACAAAAGCCCATACGCAACCACCACCGCAACATCTGCATTCAGATCTGCAAAGGCTTTTTGTTCCTCGGGTACTTTCAAACTAAGCGGTGTACGCACTTCAATACCATGCGCTTCGGCGGCCTGATGCACTGCTGATTTTTGTACTGCATGACCACGATTTGCTGGGCGCGGCGGCTGGCTATACACGCATATTATATCGTGCCCAGCCCCACGCAGCGTATTCAGCGCGCCAACGGAAAACTCCGGCGTTCCCATGAATATAATACGAAGGGGCTTAGATGCTGTGACCATAACAAGAAAAGTAGACGAAACTATAGCGCCTTACCATCCTGCTTTTCTTCTGCGGCTAAACGCTGCGCTTTTTCAACGCGTTTCAGCATCATATCGCGTTTCAGCTTTGATACATGGTCAACGAATAACACACCATTTAAATGGTCAATTTCATGCTGGATGCAGGTAGAAAGCAGATCTTGGGCTTCCATTTCAATACGCTTATTGTTCACATCGGTATAGCTGACCTTAATGTGTTTCGGGCGTGTAACTTCAGCATATTGGCCGGGGATGGAAAGGCAGCCTTCACGGTAGGTAAATAATTCTTCACTTCGCCATGTGATTTCAGGATCCGCCATCATGAAAGCCTTAGCGGCGTTCTGTTCCTCTTCCACATCAACCACGATTACGCGTTTTAATTCACCAACCTGTGGCGCAGCCAGACCAACGCCTGCGCTAGCATACATGGTTTCTAACATTTCGTGCATAAAGCGGCTCACCTCGCGGTCAACCGTTTTCACAGGATCCGCAAGCTTGCGCAAAACAGGGTCAGGTACGATACGTAGTTTCAAAACCATAATTCATGTTCACATAAAAGATTTAAGGAAATATATGTGCCTTAACATGCTGATTTCAAGGCTGTTTAGGCAACTTCTTGCTTTTTATTGGGTATTTGCGGAGCAAATACATCATCTTCCGTTATAGTTAATTGCCGTGGGGCAATATCCACCGTTTCGAGGACATCAATTTTCTTATCACTATCAATGCTGTATTCGTCGGCTAGGCGGCGCGCACGGGAAAAGACACGGCTCTCAAACGAACCAACAGACCTATTATAATGCTCTACAGTCTTTCGCAGATTATCACCAATATTTTCAAAATGCGTTGCAAAAGATGCCATCGCTTCATACAAATCTTTTCCAAGACCAGCGATTTTCTGTGCCTGGTCTGCCAGCTTTTCCTGACGCCACGCATGGGCAATCGTTTTTAATAGACCAATCAAATTAATTGGCGTTGCCAGAATTACCTTGTTGGAAAATGCGAAATCAAAGAGCTCAGGGTCGTTTTGTAGTGCGATTGACAAAAAATGCTCCCCCGGCACAAACATAACCACAAAATCAGGCGTTTCATCAAACTGATCCCAATAGGCTTTTTGGCTGAGGCTTTTCACATGGTCGCGTAAATGTCGCGCATGACGTTGGTGGGTTAGTAAAATCTGTTCAGGTTCTGCACTTGTTGCATCCAACAATGCTTCCAGCGGGGTTTTACAATCAATCACAATTTGGCGATTGCCGGGCAAATGCACAATTACATCCGGGCGTAGGCGTTTGTTATCTTGCGTTGTGGTATTGGTTTGTTCGGTGAAATCGCAATGCGAAATCATACCTGACATTTCAAGCACGCGCTTCAACTGCATTTCACCCCAGCGCCCCCGACCTTCCGGTTTACGCAGCGCTTGTTTCAATTGTATTGTTTCAAAACGCAGTTGCGTTTGGGTTTCTGACATCTGACTTAGATGCTGCTTTAATCCCTCATAAGCGCCGATACGTGCCTTTTCCATTTCGCCTGTTTGCGTGTGCAATTGCGTTAGTCGCATTTCCAGCGGTTTAAGCATTTCCGCAACGCTGCTGGTGCGCTTTTCCCAATCGGCACGCGTATTTTCACGTTCATGCGACAATTCATTTTTTGCTAGGTTCAACAATACATCTAAATTTTGTGTCAATGCTTCATTTGATAACGCTTTAAATTGTTCGCTAAGGCGCTTGCGATTAAAGCTTTGCAAAAGTGTTGCAATCACAAACCCAACAACTATTCCGCCAAGACCACATGCAACCCACTCAATTGGAAAGTTCATTTGCTTTTTCCTGTTTCATTCCATGCGTTGACATACGCTGCTTCAAGATCTTTAACAAAGGTCTGGCTGTCAAATAACGGCAACTTCTCGCGGCCCTGCTGCAAATGATGCCGAATGGCTGAACGCTTGCCTTCATCTTTGAGCAATTCACGGATTTTAGTTTCATAAATATCAAGCGACGGCGCAATCAGTTCGGGCAACCCTGCGGCTTTCAACAGGCTTGCGGAAACACGCGAGGCAAAGCTTTTGCCCATCAATCCAACCACAGGCGCACCCACCCATAACGCATCGCTGGTAGTGGTGTGCCCGCCATAGGGCGCCGTATCAAGCACCACATCGGCATGGCGGTAACGCGCAATATGGTCGGCTTGGTTCATTCGGTCAGCGAATATTAAACGCTGTCCTGCCACGCCGCGCTTCTCGGCTTCTTTGCGCAGATTTTCCTGAACAATCGCTTGTGGCGCAAAGAGCCACAGTACCGTCTGCACATCATCTTTTAATATGCGTATCCATACATCAAATACGGAAGGTGTGATTTTATAAGTTTGGTTAAAGCAGCATAGAACTGTCGCATTTTCTGGCAGATGGTATTCGCTGCGTTTTTTTGCTGCAAGTAATGGTCGTTCGCGGTCGTTGATTTGATAACTGTTAGGCAACCGGATAATTTTTTCAGAATACGCCGCGCTTTGTTCAACTGGAATAATCGTTTCATCGGCTATAATGTAATCAACAAATGGAGCTCCCATACTACCGGGGTAGCCCAGCCATTGGATGATAACCGGCGCAGGGCGCGATGCGAGCACTTCGGGCAAGCCACCACGCGTGTAGCCTTTTAAATCAACCAGAATATTGATGCGGTCATTGAAAATACGCTCGGCTATCGCAACAGGCGGTTGGCCTGCGCAATTCACCCAGTGCTCCACGCCGCGCTGCATGCGCGTACGAATGGGGCTTTCGCCCGCCTGGCCATAGCTATAAACAAACACTTCAAACTGGCCACGATTATGATAACCGAATAATTCGGCCAACAAATAACTGGTTGCGTGTTCATGCAAGTCATTTGACAGGTAGCCGATACGCAGGCGCGATGCAGTTGGTGATGGCTTGGCATCAAATTGCGCAACGGGTTTGATACTCCCCGCACCTTTTTTTACGCATTCCAGATGCTTGAATGCATCATCAATAAACACAGGTGCAAGATTAGCAGGCGTTTTATCCAGCGGCAGTTCCTTCCCGCTCCAATCCGCCATCTGGCGGCGCGTCATCGCAATCACGGCTTCCATATCGTGGTTTTTTGGGTCTAATTCCTGCGCTTTTTGAAAGGCAGGAATACTTTCCATCAGCATGCCGCTTTGGCGCAGCGCATGACCAAAATTCGCCCACAAATGCGCGCGCGTTGGCGCAAGCAGCACGAGTTGTTCATATAATGGCACAGCATCTTTAGGCTGGTTGGTAGCCAGCAAAAATACCGCAAGGTTATGCATGATATCGGGCTGGTCTGGGCGCAGCGCATGCGCCGTACGTAGCAGCTTATCTGCTAATTCAATCTCGCCGACATTTTGTTTGATGATGCCGCCAAGGTGTAAGAAATTGATGTTATCCGGATAATCAGCAAGCGCGGATTCAACCTTGATATTCGCCTGTTTCAGATTTCCGGATTGCACAAGGCGCGACACATCTTCAAAGCGTTCGCGCAGATCATCAGTTGGTTTTTGAGCTGTTTTTGACATGCCGTTATTATAGGCCGAGCCGCTTTTTATTGTCAGTAGATTTACGCAGTTGCAGGCACAATTATGCTATTTTTTGGCTTACGACGTGGCCAAACATTAATAAACGAAAGCACAATCGCCGAAAGATAAGGCAGGCTCTGGACAATTAAAATACCCGACCACAGCAGGGCCTGATTATTCGCAGCGCTATACTGCATCACAAGGCCAATGGAGCACACCAGCAGGCCAATAAAGATGATGATTTCATCTCTGGCCATCGCGAAACCTTGATAGAGCGCGGGTTTATCCTCGCATTTAGGTGTTCTAAAGAACGGCTTGCCGCTAGTAAACAAGCCCTGCAACATGGCCGTGCCTACCACGTGGCTGAGCGCGGTGCCTGCGATTGCCGCACCAAAGCGTTCAGGCCAGCCAATTTTTACACGAAGGCCATACATCATGAATCCGCTCAGGATTTTGAATGCAAATACCGCGAGCGTCGGCCATTGAAAAATTTCTGGTGGAAATTCCACCAGTTCAAGAAACAGCAAGATTGACCAAACCAACGAACCCAATACGAACGTCAAATTTGCTGCATCAGCAATCCATGGTAGCCAGCCCGCAATAAAATGGTATTTCTGCGCGAAGGTTAGCTCCCTACGGCCGGGCGCGAATAACGGCAAGTGCCGTTTCATAATCTGCATCGCGCCATAAGCCCAGCGGAAACGCTGTGATTTATAGCCCGCAAAACTATCCGGGATAAGGCCTTTACCAAAACTTTGCGATAGATAATAGGATTCATATTTATGCTCGAACAGCTTCAGGCCCAATTCGGCATCTTCACATATACACCATTCGGCCCAACCCTTTACCTGCTGCAATGCGGTTTTACGGATAAGCGTCATCGTACCATGCTGGATAATCGCATTACGTTCATTACGTTGAACCATGCCGATATGGAAGAAGCCCGCATATTCCCAATGGCACATGGTTTTGAACTGGTCGCCTTCCCAATCGCGGTAATCCTGCGGCGATTGCACAAATCCGACATTCGGCTTTTCAAATAATGGGACAAGCGATGACAGCCAATGGCTATCTACTTGATAATCACTGTCGATAACCGCGATGATTTCTGCATCCTGAGCAGTTTGTTCGAGCGCAAAGTTCAGTGCCCCTGCCTTGAAGCCAGGCCATTTGGGCAGATGATAAAAACGGAAACGCGGGCCAAGTTTTTCACAATAATCCTGCACAGGCTTCCATACCGCTTCGTCTTTGGTGTTGTTGTCAATCACCAGCACTTCGTAATTTGGGTATTTCATCGCCACAATAGCATCAAGTGTTTCCATAACCATCTGCGGTGGTTCATTGTAGCAGGGTATGTGAATGGAAACTTTGCGGGCATTTTCATGCGCATCACTGCCTGAAACATCAACCTTGCGGCGCCAATTTTCGGTCCATACGGTTTCCGTAAATTCCAATCCATCCACCAACAAAACAGCAAATAAAAACAGCTGGAACAGTACAAGGCCTGCCCATGCAAACCCAATGGTTGCGGTATAGACCTCGCCATGCGCGGATAATACGCTCCAAACCAATACGGAGAATATGCCCTGAATAAGCAGACCAAAGAATGCCTGACCCGGCCATGAAATATGCCCCGCCTTGCGCATGAAAAGAATAATAGGTAACAGCGCAAGCAACATCGCAATCAAGCAGGCCTGCGGCCAGTTGCGGCGTTCATTCACATTACCAAACAGCGGGAATTTCTGCTGGCGATGATTATCCCAAATACCCCACCCTGTTCCAACCGTGCCTTCAATTTCCCATTTCCAAGCCTGGTCAAACGCTTCAACGATGATGTAATCCAGCTTTCGCTCGGTCGCAATGTTTAGGAAATCACGGATGAACCGCGCTTGGTTGACCTGGCTTGGCTCCGCGCCATAAATCCATTGCCCCTTGCTGGGCCAGCCAATTTCGCCGATTAATATATGCTTCGATGGAAAAGCGGTGTGCACTTCATCATAACGCTGCAACGCATAGGCAACAGCTTCATTTGCAGGCTTTCCTTCCCAATATGGCAGTGTATGGATGGTAATAAAATCAACAGCCGCCGCAAGACGCGGATTTTTTAGCCATACGTGCCAAGGTTCTGCGGTACTTACCTGTACCTTCACGCGGCGCTTAATCCAGTGGATCATATCGACCATTTCATCAACGCTTATATCGCCGCGCAGAATGGCTTCGTTACCAACCAGAATGCGGTTGATGTTGCGGTTCTTGTTGGTGAGTTCCACAAGGCTGTTCAGCTCTGCCAAGTTTTCTTTGGCATTGGTGCCGTACCACGAGCCCATGGTGACCCACAGACCATATTTTTTGGCGGCCGCAGGAATAGTTTCTAATCCATTGGTCGCGCCATAACTACGAATAGAGCGGACATAAGGCGCAACCGTGCGCACATCTTCTTCAATCTCCTGCGGGGTAGGAAAATTATGCTTGGCGGGATTATGATCGTCGCGGTACGGGGTAAACGAAACGCCAGCTATCACGCCATCCCATGCGCTGCTGTCGCGGCTGAGATTGATTACGCCCCATAATGTGATGTTCACCATAAATACAAAGGCGAGCACAAAAATAATGCGTAAGGCAGATGGGCGTTTTTTCATCGGATGAAGGCATAAAGTCAGTAAATTGGGCAGTATAAATAGCATTTAACTTGCGCCAATGAAACAATATTAACCATGATTTATCGTTGCCGGAAGCCTTTTGGCTGAATATAAAACATCATTATTTTTAATTGATTTTTCAGGATCATTATGAGCAGCGCGCCCGCTTCACCAGCACCCACCACAGTGTGGTCAACCACAGTTGGGGTTGCTGAAAACATCCTTACCCAATATCGCCGCCTAGAAAATAAACCAGCATGGCAAAAGCTTCTCAAAGTACTTGATGTGGGGATGTTGAATAGTTTTCATCCGCCTGTTTTCTACGCAATTATTGGAACAAAATTTGGATGGGGCGCAGCTTTACCGTTTATTGGTGTTGCGCCCATACCAATCATCATCGGTCTTGCCACGGCTGTAACCGCTTATAATATTGTGTTACGACTGCCGATTTTGTTTCCCAAACTTGGCAAATATTTACCCGAGGCCTATTCGAACAATAATCTAAGTGCCATCAAAACCCAAAAGGCGGTAGGTCTATCGCTGCTTGCATTTGGCGCCCTTTCAATGTTATCGGGGACGGCCATGCCAATGATCGCTGGAGCATGGTATGGAGGCTTTAGCGGTTTATCCAACTGGCTACAGGGATTACGAACCGATGCAGTCAACAAAGGTAATGATCCTGAAACTGCGCTGTTCAATACTGCTTACGGCCGTTTTTTAGAACGGACGATTGGCCGCAAATGGGCACAGCGCACACATTTCCCGCCTATGCTGGGGGGTATCAGCATGCTGGGCATGGGTATTATCATGACTGCTGAGGCTGGCAGCACTCTAACCCAAACATTATATGCCGCAGCAACAAAAGTTCCCGTGCTTATTGGCTCCGCATTATTTGTGACCACGGCTGCATTTCAGGCAGCGCGCGTTGCTGGTTATTCGAATTGGGGTGGTTCATTTGGCCGCGTATTGGCAGGCACAGGAATGACCACGATCGCTGCAACCATCGCCGCGACACAAGGTGTTATGAATATGAACTTCCTCCTCGCCTCAGCTTCAAGCTTAACGAACTTTCTTGTTGCGCGCATTGAAGATACAAAGAAAATATCCGGCAAACCAACACCATGGCCTATTAAACTGCCGGCATTCCTGCGCCGCAGTCATGCAGTAGTAACGATACCGCATGCTGCGATGCCATCCATCACGCCTGTGCGCAGTTATGTTCCTGCACCGCAAATCATTTTTGGCGGGGTCACACCTGTTGAAAAGCTACAACGCAGAATTGATCAGCTTCCTAAATCAGGATCAGGCCGCCGCAATCTTGCGGCATTAAGAACGCCGCATGGGGAAACCATTCCAAACCGTCCTGTACGCAGTGGCAAAGTACGCAGAGCCAGCGGCCAACGCCCTCGCATCACTTACAGAAACTGGAACTTACAAGCTTAAATTAGTGGTTATTACTGCGCGAGCTGTTTGCTCTTTTGTTCCAGCACGTTCAGCAAGCCATCTGCGCCACTGGCACGAATAACCGAACCGAATTCGGAACGGCGAGTTGCCATTTCACTAATCGCGCCGTCCACGAATACATCGGCTACTTGCCAACCATTACCGTTGTTGACCATCAAGTAATTGAGCTGGTGAGTGTCTTTGCCGCTTTTCAATGTGGTTTCAACAATTCGTTGATTGGCATTTGGCGCTGGTTTTTCACCAGTTACAGTGAATTCTTCGCCATCATAGGTTTTGAACTGGCTTGCGTAATTCGCAACGGTGAAGTTGTGAAAAGCACGGGTTAGCTTATCTTTTTGTTCCGGCGAAGCCTGTACCCATGACGGACCATAGGATACGCGAGTCATATCGCTTGCGCTGAAGGTTCTCGTAACAGCTTCTTCCAGTTTATGTGCTCGGCCTTCAAACCCAAGCTTATCGCCTTCTTTCATCACCACTTCCAAGGTACGATAAAAATTGCTGATGACTTCACTTGCACTTTGCTTAGCTGCAGCGGGTGGACGCATCGCAACTTCCTGAACGCGGGCCGCATGGCCAGGCATTGCAATTCCAAGCATCATCACGATCAACAGACCAAATAAGCGCATCACAAATACTCCTGAAAAGGTTTAAGTAAAAAACGGTTTAAACGACAATTATGCCCGAACTTTGGCAAAACGCTGCACATTACCACCAGCAGCTGCATTGCCAATCGCCGCACGCGCGGTTGCAACAATATGCTTCGCGTTCAATTGCGCTTCGTCATACTGTTTCACAGGATTGTCATGATCCTGGAAGATATCCGGCAATGTCATGGTGCGTAGCTTCAGGCCATTATCGAGCAGCCCTTCATTCGCCAAGAAATGCGAAATGTGCGAGCCAAAGCCGCCCACTGAACCCTCTTCAATGGTAATGAGCACTTCATGCTCCGCGGCCAATTGACGAACGAGTTCTTTATCAAACGGCTTGGCAAAACGTGCATCCGCAACGGTGGTGGTAAGACCTTGCGCGGCCAGCTCATCAGCAGCTTTCAATGATTCCTGCAGGCGTGTGCCAAGGCTTAAAATCGCAACGCGTGTACCTTCACGGATGATGCGACCTTTACCAATTTCTAAAACCTGACCACGTTCGGGCAATTGAACGCCGTAACCTTCACCGCGTGGGTAACGTACACCGCATGGTCCTTCGTTATAGGCCGCAGCAGTTGCAACCATATGGAACAATTCGGCTTCATCACTTGGCGCCATCAACATCATGTTCGGCAAGCAACCAAGATAGGCAAGATCAAATGCGCCCGCATGGGTGTAACCATCCGCGCCAACCAAGCCTGCACGATCCATCATGAAGCGCACGGGTAGCTTTTGCATTGCTACGTCATGCACCACTTGGTCATAACCGCGCTGCAAGAATGTCGAATAGATGGTGCAGAACGGCTTCAAGCCTTCGGTTGCAAGTCCAGCAGCGAAGGTAACCGCGTGTTGTTCAGCAATACCAACGTCAAAGGTACGCTGCGGAAAACGCTTTTCGAATATATCAATACCAGTACCTGATGGCATTGCGGCGGTAACTGCCACCACCTTGTCATCAGCTTCCGCTTCTTTAATCAGTGCGTCAGCATAAACACGCGTATAGGTTGGGGCAGATGCTTTTACCTTGACCTGTTCGCCTGTTACGACATCAAACTTGTTAACGGCATGGCATTTATCAGCAGCGGTTAATGCTGGCGCAAAGCCTTTACCCTTTTGGGTTACGACGTGAATCAAAACCGGACCGGGATCTGCATCATCGCGGATATTTTCAAGCACAGGCAATAGGTGGTCTAGGTTATGACCATCAATCGGGCCTACATAATAAAAACCTAATTCTTCAAACAAGGTTCCACCGGTCACCATGCCACGCGCATAGGATTCAGCCTTGCGCGCTGCTTCGCGAACAGGTTTGGGGAAAATCTTCGACATGTCTTTGGCAAGATTGCGTAGACCGCGATATTCCTTGGACGACACGATACGTGACAGGTATGCGCTGAGCGCGCCGGTTGGCGGCGCAATCGACATGTTGTTATCATTCAGGATAACGATAAGCTTGCTGCGCATAGCGCCTGCGTTGTTCATTGCTTCGTACGCCATACCCGCGCTGATAGAACCATCGCCAATAACTGCAATAACGTGATTTGGTTTTTGCAATACGTCGCGCGCAACCGACATCCCTAAACCAGCAGAGATTGAGGTGGAGCTATGCGCCGCACCAAATGGGTCATATTCGCTTTCGCTGCGCTTGGTAAAACCGGATAAGCCGCCACCTTGACGCAGCGTGCGAATACGGTCACGGCGACCTGTCAAAATCTTATGCGGGTATGCTTGGTGACCAACGTCCCAAATTAATCTGTCGTCCGGCGTATTAAACACGTAGTGCAATGCAACAGTAAGCTCCACAACGCCTAATCCAGCGCCCAAGTGACCACCTGTAGTTGACACAGTGTCGATGGTTTCCGCGCGGAGTTCGTCAGCAACTTGCTGCAATTGCTCAGGCGCCAGTTTGCGCATGTCTTCTGGAATAATAATGGTGTCCAGAAGTGGGGTTTTATGATGTGGATTAGTTGAAGGATTTGGCACGTATGCGCTCCACTACTAAAATAAAAGTTAACAAACTGATGGGATTCACTCAGAATTTTACTGGGAATCTTACGGCTTGATACGAAGTGCTGACCTTAACGAAAGCGGTGCTTAAAAAGCAAGCAAATGAAATGCTTGCATGGGAAAAAAGCGTTAAAGACTACATTTATTGTGGTGTTTCAGGCACTTTGTTGCCATTAAGTTCTTGAAATAATCGCGTTTAAGTTAACGCCAGCGCCTTTTTTAAATCACCTTCCAACACAGACTCGCAATCCCAGTTTCCACGAATGATATAACTGGGATGATAGGTCGGAATGACCGGAATGCCCGGTGCAAGGCGGCAATCCTGTTGCTGTCCGCGAATGTTCAAAATTCCTTCCAAACCGGTGAGCGCCCAAAGCGGTGTGCGGCCCAGCGTGATAATCGCTTTTGGTTTTTTGGCGCGAAGCGTTTCACCCAGATGCTCAAGTTCACCTGCATATTTTTTTAAAACATATTTGCTGGCAAAGCGGCCATATTTTTCTTCAATCTCCTCCCCGCGCTCGATTGCGCCGCGAATGGAGGAGAAAAAATGATCGACTTTATTTTTGGGCGGCTGGAAACGGAACACATTTGCAACCAGAATAGATGCCCGCACAATACCGGCGCTCTGCATATTTTTTTCCAGCAATTGCCCGCTACGTCCTACAAACGGCCTACCCTGCTTTACTTCATTTGCGCCAGGCGCCTCACCCACTACCACCAATAATCCACGGTCACTTTTTTGTGTAGGAAATTGATAGTCAACAAATGGAAGCTGGTCATCAGTGCCATGTTGCGGAAAAAGATTTTGGGTTTGTTGGAGTTGCGATTTGGACATTGCCGCACTTTGCAACGGATGTGCAAACGCTGTCAATAAAGGGGTAGGTGCTATGCGCTTGGCGGCAAATTACGGCGTTCAAATTGCCGCGCCGTTTCTACACCCAGAATACCATCTTTGAATGTACGGCCTGGTGCATTCATGGATAACTGCTGCTGTGCTTCAAAGGTTGCTTTTTGCAAAGCACGTGCAGCAATGTTGGTTTCAGGACCAAAATGCCCAGCTGTAAATTGTTCCCGCGTCAATTGACCTTTGTAATAACCGTAATCATACAGGAATTGCTGGAATTTCTGGCGTTCTTCCACTGTCAAATGCAATCCCTTACCACGCAGTGCGGCTGTATGAGCTTTGCCAAATGCTTCTGCTGCCCGGTAAAGGTCTGTTTCATTCGGTGTCCCCACTGCGCGCGCAAGATTATCTCTGAACTGATCATAGACGGCTGTTGGGCGTTGTTGTGGCGAAGCAGATGGAACTGAAGAGGGAGCATTCGATGGAACTTCAGATGGTGCCGAAGAAGGCGCGCTGGATGGTACCGAAGAAGGCGCGCTGGATGGCACCGCAGATGCCTGCGTACTTGCCGCAAGGCTCTCCAATGTAATTTCTGGTCTGTCAGTTAACTTATAAGGGCCATTCCATCCGGGTGCTGATATCGCCGTAGTTGAAAGTGTACTTGTTGGTGCACTGGACGGCGTACTTGATGGAGCACTTGATGGCGTACTTGATGGAGCACTTGATGGCGCGCTAGATGGAGCAGATGACGGTGCACTTGTTGGTGTTGTCAGTTCCTCAGCATCAAGTGCACGTGCTTGCAACCTAGCTACCTCACTTTGAATCAATGCTTGCGAGATACGTTCCGTTAGATTTGCAGCACCCGAAATGCTATCATACGCTTGAACAAAAGCTTGAGCTTCGCGCGCGGAGATGTTGTAATAGCTACCTGCCTTTGCAACCGCTTCAGCACCCGTAGGATCTGGATCTTTGTATCCACGCAATAATCTATAATCCCGATAGATATCACTAAAGACACCCCAAGCATTCGACATCTCACGAATAGGCACGCGCGCATCGAACGCCGCAATCAGATCGTTCGTAATCGGGCCATCCATATTTGGGATGTACGGTTTATTATCCGCCACAGGTAATCCTATAGAAATTCGTCTTCGCTAAGTGTGCAAAATATAAGGATTAGTGTACTGGTTGGGTGCTAATGGTTATTTAATTTTAACTGCAATTTCTGCGTTATTGTTTCTTTAACAATCTAAAAGCATCAAAGGCTTAGGTGGCTTTCTTCATCTTCCACAACATGGTTTTGATATTTCCTGGTCTATCCATGCTGGCTGGAAAGTCAGGATAATCAATCCGCTGGTTTTCACGCATAAAGACTAAACGCTGGCTCAGCCTATCGCGCATCTTGAGGTTTTCGCGGCGCACTTTCCCAAACGGGCTATCCAAACAAAATCGGAAACTGTTTAACCAAGCAGATGCACGCACATTCACCTCATCAATGATCGCGCACATGCGGTCATAGGAAATACGGTAAGTAGCAGAAAAATTGATGGGTTCAGGCACATAAATGGAAAGTGTTTTTACATGATGCGCTTCGAGTTTTTGCATCAGTTCCAATAACACATCCGCATGGTCATTTACATGACGTAGCATAGGAAAATGGTTGTATAACCGAATACCATGCGCATGCATGCGCTCCAGCAACGCAGCCACCTCATCACAAATTTCATAAGGATGCACGCTGTGCAAAATCATCCGCACATTATGTTTTGCAAACAGAGCCAATTTATCATCATTCTTCAATGCCGCGGGAGAAAAAATCGGTACACGTGTGTGAATTCGCACATCGGTTACTGTTTTTACAGTCGCAATTTTTTCAAAAATGGTTTGCAAATCACCGTATGAAAGCGTGAGCGGATCGCCGCCCGATAAAATCACTTCATACACTTCCGGATGCGCTTTTAAATGCTTTATCAGCGCATCGCATTGCTGTTCGATGCTTGGACGCGGTGCAGTTTTTTGTTGGCTTAGCACATCCTGACGGAAACAATAGAGGCAATGCGCAGCGCAGGTGGATGTCGGTGTAAACAACACGCGGTCAGGATATTTTTGAATAAAAATATCTTTCGCATCATCTTCCATATTACTGCGGTCATCGACCCAATCCGCCACTTCTCCCGGTGCACGAAGTGTAAGACGTTCAGCGCTGGGATATACCGTGCGCGCCAACGGCCCTTCGTAATGGCCAAGCGCTGCAACTTCCTGATCAATTTTTCTTTGATAGAATGGCGTAACTTTTACCGATAACAAGCCATGTGTCTTGGCTAATGCAGCATAGGCTGTATTGCGGTCTTCTTGCGTATCAATGAATTGACGCTGCGCGACTAACATTACATTCCAAACATGGTTTGTGATGCATTGCTGTTTTTTAGCGTTTTATAGCGTGCCAGCGCCCATTGCGGGAAGAACGCCTTATAGCCGTGATAGCGAAGATAAAACACCTTTGGGAATCCAACAGCGGTGTAATAATCCTCGTTCCACAGGCCTTCCGGCGTTTGTGTTTTGAGCAAGTAGTTTATGCCCTTATTCACAGCATCGCTGTCGATTTCACCAAATGCCATCAACCCAAGAATAGCCCAAGCGGTTTGCGCAGGCGTGCTTACCTTGCCCTCACCTTTCGGCTGATCGCTCCAATAGCTTGCGCCATCCTCGCCCCAACCGCCATCGTCGCGTTGCTTGGATACAAGCCAGTTAATAGCACGGCGAACCATCAAATCATTCTTGCCTATACCAATCGCGTTTAGAGCGTTCAGTACCGACCATGTACCGTAAATATAGTTCGTGCCCCAACGGCCAAACCAGCAACCTTCTTTTTCCTGTTCTTTACGCAGGTAAGCAATGCTGGCTGCAACCGCAGGATGGTCAATTTTGTAACCCAGCTGCGCAAGCATACCCAAACAACGTGCTGTCACGTCCGCGCTTGGTGGATCAAGCAATGCGCCATGGTCAGCAAACGGAATGTGGTTGAGATAGTAATAGGTGTTGTCAGCATCAAATGCGCCCCAACCACCATTTTTGCTTTGCAGACCCAATACCCATTCCGTGCCGCGCTCAATGGCTTCGCGGTATTTGGCGCTATCCAATCTATCCATTGCCATAACAACCACAGCGGTATCATCCAAATCTGGATAATACGCATTGTTATATTGGAAGGCCCAACCGCCTGGGCGAACATTCGGGCGCCAATTTGCCCAATCGCCAACGACATCTAATACCTGGAGTTTTTTGAGCCATTCTGCTGCACGCCTTGTTGCCGCAATTGCTTCCGGGCTGCCGTCTTCCAGCATGGCATGCGCCATGAGCGCTGTATCCCAAATGGGTGAGAAACATGGCTGGCAATAAGCGCTGGTTTTTTCTTCAATCACCAGATTATCAACGGCTTTGGTTGCAATGACGCGGTCTGGATGATTTTTATCATAACCCAGCGCGGAATACATCATCACCACATTTGCCATAGCGGGATAAATCGCGCCAAGACCATCTTCGCCATTCAGGCGCTCCTTTACAAAGGCAACCGCCTTGTCAATCGAGTACTGCCGAAGCCCCTTTGGCATGTAGGGTTCAAAGAAACGCAGCACATCGTCCAGTACACGAAAAATGGGGTTGAGTATGGATTTGGTTTCATTCGAATTCCAATCTTTCACCGTTTCAGGTGGCGCAACGAATAATTCATCCAATGTAATTTTCTTTGGATTGACAGCTTGCGGCTTTAACGTCATCAAAACCAGCAATGGCACAATCACGGTGCGTGACCAATACGCCACTTTTGATAAATGAAATGGAAACCAACGCGGCAGCACCATAATTTCTATCGGCATGACCGGCACAGCATGCCAAGGCAAAATGCCGAATAATGCCAATTGAATGCGGGTAAATACATTGCATTTGGCAAGGCCGCCATGTTTTAAAATCGCATCACGCCCACGGATCATATGCGGCGCATCAGCGCTATCGCCTGCGGCCTTCAATGCGAAATACGCCTTCACACTGGTACTGATATTGAAATCGCCGCCATGAAACAGTGCCCATCCATCATGCACATTCGATTGGTCATTACGTAAATAGACCGCCATCTTGTCATGCAGCGGCTGGTTTATCTCATCCAGAAAATGTTGTAGCAAAATGTATTCAGCAGGAATGGTCGCATCGGCTTCCAATGGGAATGCCCAGTGGCCATCCGCCTTTTGGAGTTTAAGTAACGCATCGCGCGCGTTATCCACGCCCTTGGCAACATCATCGATGCTGAAGCCCGCCGCATCGGCCAGATTCTTTTCCTTACGTAATGGCTGAGTGTACATGCCCGTTCCTAGCAATTAAAAAAAGGCAAAATAGCCAAAAAAAGCCAATAAAGCTACTGGTTTATAGAGGGGTCTAATCGCTTCAATTTTTGATGATTTGGCAGCGATGGCCTTGTTCTGAAAATTTAACATGCCATACTACGTCGCATGACCCATGACCATCTTATGCTTTCATTGGCAATTGCGCTGCTGTTGTTTATCTCTGCCTTACTATCGGCCGCTGAAACCGCGTTTACCTCCTGCTCCAAGCCGCGCATGCTCACTCTCGAAAACGAAGGGAGTAAACGCGCAGCGTTAGTTAACCGTATTATGCGCCAGCCCGATTTGCTGATTGGTGCTATTCTGGTGGGGTACAATGTTATTAATGTTGTCTCATCCGCCCTGACGACCGCTGCGATGATTGATGCTTTTGGCGAAGCGGGCTTGGCATACGCCACCGCCATTATGTCGGTGTTGATTGTACTGTTTGTTGAAATACTGCCAAAAACGGTTGCGCTACAACGCCCAGACGGCACCGCGTTGCTCCTTGCACCCTTTGCACAATTGCTAGTGTTTATTCTTGTGCCCATCACCATGGTGTGCCGCGCGATTATCAATTTCATTCTCAAGCCATTTAAACTTGCCAAACAGGATGTCGAGATTGAAGAAAACGCGGAACAGGAAATCCGCGGCGTGATTGATATGCATGCCGATATTCTCGGCGCTAGCCAAGCAACCGCCAGCATGCTTCACGCTGTGGTTGATTTAAAAGAAATGACGGTTGCCGATGTAATGACCCACCGCCGCGATATGGTTAGTGTTTCATCAGCCCTACCCGCTGACACGCTGATTAAAGCATTGCTGGATGCAAAACATAGCCAAGTTCCATTATGGGGCAAAACACCGGAAGACATTGTTGGCGTCATTGATGCGCGCAAACTAATCAGCGAACTTGCCATTCGTGAAGGCAGCACAGCAGGAATTGATGTTGCTAATATCGTTGCAACGCCGTGGTTTATTCCAAATACTACCGGGCTGCTTGACCAGCTAAGCAGTTTCCGGGCTCGCGATGTGCGCGTTGCATTTGTGATTGACGAATACGGCGTATTGCAGGGCATGCTTACCCTTGCCGATATTCTGGAAGAAATTGTTGGCCATTATGACAAGGGCCAGTTCAATGCCCTCGCCGTTCCCAAGGCCCAGCCCGATGGCAGTATTATTATTGATGGCCGCTTTCCCATTCGTGAGCTTAACCGTGAAATGGGCTGGGAATTATCGGACGAAAACGCAACCACCATCGCAGGTTTTATCATTCATGTAGCCGAGCGCATTCCAGAACCCGGCGAGACGATCTATTTCGACCCGTTTGCATTTCAGGTATTGGCACGCAAACAAAAGCAGATTTCCAAAGTCAAAATCAGAATACGGAAGACTTCGTAATGGACAATAAAGCCATTGGCATCCTTTGCGGGTTTGAAGCAGAAGCGATGGTTGCACGCAAACTGACGCAGCATGTGGCATGCAGCGGCGCAGTCGAAGCCCTCGCCTTTGAACGTGCGGAAAGTCTTGTTCAACGTGGCGCAAAAGCGCTGGTTAGCTTTGGCGTGGCTGGCGCATTAGCGCCGGATTTAGGTAGCCATAATATTGTTGTTGCAAGCCATGTCGCCGGAAAAGGCGGCCAAACATGGCGTTGCGAAACTGGGCTGGTTTCACGCTTCATAACTGCTGCAAATTATGCGCTATCGGGCGGCGTCTATGGCAGCACCGTTCTGGTGCCAACGCCGGAAGAAAAAAAGCAGCTGCATGTTCAAACATCCTGCCTGATTGTGGATATGGAAAGCCATGTAGTAGCGCAGGTTGCAAACAAACATAACCTGCCGTTTGCGGTACTACGCGGGGTAAGTGATAGCGTGAATGATAGCTTTCCGGACGCCGCATTAAACGGCATCAATCCCGATGGCACAAACAACATGAATGCGGTTTACAAAAGCCTGCTACGCAACCCCTTGCAAATTCCCGCATTGATGAAGCTGTTCAAGCACACAGGCATTGCGCTCAAACAACTCGATGCGGTTATAGCTAAACTTTAATTATTCGGCAGCTTCAGCAGAACGTGATACAGCGGCGTTCTTGGCCTTTGCATCCTCTTCAATCTTCGCCATGCGGTTTTCAACGTGACGGCTGAATACGTATTCAGCAGGGCGTTGGTTCGCGAGCGAGATTTCAGGCGCCATTTCACCTTCGGTCTTTGGACCGTGCAATGCGGCTTGCAATGCCTTCAACGGGTTCTTCACGGAATCCATAACTGCTGTTGCTTCAAAACCGGAATGCACCATGCAATCAGCACATTTTTCGTAATTGCCGGTACCGTATTTATCCCATTCGGTTTCTTCCATCAATTGCTTGAAGGTTTGGGTATAGCCTTCGCCCAGCAAATAGCATGGACGCTGCCAACCGAATACGGTGCGCGTTGGATTGCCCCATGGGGTGCAATGATATTCCTGATTACCAGCAAGAAAATCCATGAACAGGCTGGATTGGCTAAAACGCCATTTCTGCTTGCCTTGGGATGCGCGTTCTTTGCCCATGCGGAACACATCGCGGAACAATTCCTTGGTCGCCTTGCGGTTCAAGAAGTGTTCTTGGTCTGGCGCACGTTCATACGCATAACCTGGGGAAATGGTCATCGCGTTTACGCCAAGCGCCATGACATCATCAAAGAAGTTGGCAATTTTTTCTGGCGCGATACCTTTAAAGAAGGTCGCATTGATGTTCACGCGGAAGTTTTTGTCTTGTGCAATTTTAATCGCGGCAACCGCTTTTTCGTAAACACCTTGTTGGCATACACTGCGATCGTGTTCTTCCTTCGCACCATCCAAATGCACCGACCAGTTGAAACGTGGGTGTGGCTTGAATTGATCAATTTTCTTTTCCAGCAGCAATGCGTTGGTGCAAAGTGTTACCCACTTGCCCTTGGCCAGCAACCCTTCCACGATTGCTTTGGCATCTTTGTGCAGCAATGGTTCACCGCCTGCCAATACAACGATTGGCGCGCCGCATTCATCCGCTGCAGCAAGGCAATCTTCAACGGAAATACGTTGGTTTAAAATCGCATCCGGGTAATCGATTTTACCGCAGCCAGCGCAAGCAAGGTTGCAACGGAACAATGGCTCCAGCATCAACACCAAGGGATAACGCGCCTTCTTGCCTTTGAAGAATGCACTGATGTGTTGGCCCATAATATAAGAACCAACGTCGATTTGTTGCTGTAGTGGTACTGACATTAAAACCTCGAATTATAATAGAATGATTAAGCAGCGCCTTGCGCGGACCGTTCTGCGCGGGGTTCAGCCTTGGTAAGGGACAATGGCAAACGGAATTTCACATTTTCCTGAACACCATCAAGCAGTTCAACTTCAACCGGTTCAATCTTGCGAATGGCTTCGATTAAATCCTGAACCAAATCTTCCGGCGCAGAAGCACCAGCAGTAATACCCACCGCCTTTTTGCCTTTGAGCCATTCGGGTTTCAGCTTACTGGCATCTTCAATCAGATAGGATGGGATGCCATGCTCCTCAGCCAATTCGCGAAGACGGTTGGAGTTGGATGAGTTATGCGCACCAATCACCAGAACCACATCAGCGTGCTTTGACAAATCACGCACTGCTGCTTGGCGGTTTTGCGTTGCATAACAAATATCCTTGGTGGATGGGCCAATAATCGCCGGGAAGCGTTTTTGCAACGCTTCAATCACCTCTCTTGTATCATCAACGCTGAGTGTAGTCTGAGTGATGTATGCCAGTTTCTCAGGATCCGATACTTGCAAATCGGCAACGTCTTCAACTTCGGAAATCAGATGGATTTTTCCTGGAACGCGGCCCAGTGTGCCTTCAATTTCCGGATGGCCTTCATGACCAATCAGGATGATTTCGAGCCCCATCTTGGTGTAACGCTGGCCTTCGGTATGCACCTTGGAAACCAGCGGGCAGGTCGCATCAATGATTTCGAGGCCGCGGGTTTTTGCGTGATCTTCAACAGCTTCAGCAACACCGTGCGCACTGAAAATGGTAATCGCGCCTTGCGGGATTTCATCCGTTTCCTGAACAAAGATGGCGCCTTTTTGACGCAGACGATCAACCACATGCGGGTTGTGTACGATTTCATGGCGCACATAAACGGGCGGGCCAAAACGCAGCAGCGCTTCTTCTACAATTTCAATCGCACGTTCAACGCCTGCGCAAAAACCGCGTGGTTGTGCCAGAATAACTTTCATACATTCTCCGTGGAGCGAATGCCCCATATTTAATCAGTACCAAATTGATACAGTATTTAATCAAGTGGGTCAATTAACTAGCATAACTCGCCTTTGCAAGGCAAATGGTAGATAGCTTAATCTTTTTCAAGGGTTAGCGGTTCTTTGAAGCAAACATTCTGGCAATTTGTTGCCATATGTTCTGAGTCTCACAGTAACTATCCCGCATCACAATGATACCCATAGGCACACCGTAATAGTTCCGGCACACCTCCACGCTTTCATATCCGGCTTTTTGGAAAATGCGCTTTACCTGTTCGATGAAGGTCATGCTGACATGGAATATGCCAATGCTGCCAGCATGGCTAACCTTCAAAAAATCACGGGTCAGCTGTCGATAAAACCGCAACCCATCTTTCCCGCCATCCAGCGATGCTTTGGGATCATGCGATTTCACTTCAGGGACAAGCGTAGCGATGAGTTCGCTTGGAACAAAAGGCGGGTTGCATAGGACAATATCAAACGTCTCCGTTATATCTTCTATCCAGTTGCTTTTACGGAATTCGGCGCGCACGCCTACTCCGCTTGCCACCGCATTTTGTGCGGCCAGCGCCACCGCTTCATCGGCGATATCAACGCCAACGCCTGTAGCGTGCGGCACTTCATTCAGCGCAGACAATAATAAGCAACCTGTTCCGGTTCCAATATCAAGAACGCGCAGCCCGCCCTTATGCGGATTTTTTTCTAATACCAAATGCAGATGCTCAATTAGCGTCTCGGTTTCAATGCAGGGCTCAAACACACCATCCCCCGTTTTAATACTGATCCCGCGAAACATGGTATGGCCGAATATGCGCGCAATCGGCACACGGTTTTCACGTTGCTGTACGGCTTCGATTATTTTGGCATGCACATCCGGGGGCACGGTTTCATCAAGCCGATCTTTCAAATGCTCGCGCGTAGTTTTCAAAATGGCACTGATGATAATGGCTGCATCCGCATCAGGGCTATACACACCGGCAACCTGTAAGCGTTGCGTTGCGTCTTGAAGCATTTGGCGAAATGTATTCATAGATGTGGGTTAGCACAGAGCGGTTTAATAAAACAAAAAAATCCGCCAAAAAAATCCCCGGGGCATAAGCCACCGGGGTTATAAAAGTTTTGCTTTTGGGATAGATAAATAAATAAGGAAACAAGTCCTACTCACAAATTGCGTCTAAGCAGGACCACATCCCAAACGCAGAATCTAAAAGCTAAAAAAGCACGGCTTAAGTATCACTCACCGTGCGGACTGTTTTGTAATGGAACCGGATATAAAAATCAACACAAAACTAATCAAAAGGGTCAGAAAAAAGAGCTATAAAGATTAATATATTAACTTATTGTGGATTTTATTGAGGAAAACACTGGTAAAATGGCCTTTTTGAATGGTTTGGTTATAAAAACCGATAGTTACGCAACGCGGCTTTGGGGTATTTCCAGATAATCGGAATCATAATCGGTCATTCGCTTCATCGAGCGGAGGGCAATGTTAGCGTTATAATAATTGAAATGGCGTTGCTCGGCTTTCGCAATCTCCTCGCAAATCTTCATCGCGAGTGAGGTGCCATAACGCTTTTCAAGCGATTTAAAATCTGTATCCATGGTTTGTGTCCTTCCACGTTTATTCTTTTTGACCCGTCCTATTTATCGAATTCCTGCTTAAAACCGATTCTATCAACAACCCAAGCTATTGTTTTATATTTGTTCTAAGGCTACCAGATATAGAGTTATCCACATCTGCGAGTGACCACATCTTGTTACAGCTTGGTTAATATTTCATTAAATAGAAGAACAAACCAGGATTTTGAGAATCTCTGCCGATTCCAGAAATATGCTGGAATCTGAAGGAGCTATGCCTTTAATCACATCCAATCACCCGGAAAATGCCAATAAATATTCCATGGGACTTACATAAACTGACATACAAAACGCATAACCAGTGTGCAGCACATTCTTATAGAGAAGCCCGCCTACTCCCCCCACTGCACTGGCATTCGGAAAACTATCTAAGCGCACTATGTCATTAGTGGCTGCGGTTGAATCATACTGATGTTGGATTCTGAACGGATTCTGTTTGGATTCTTATCATCATTTTGGTTCGAGGTTTTCTAACCCAGCGCTGTGTTTTGTGTATTATATCGGTATTTATTGAACGCAGACGATGTCTGAAAATCTTCAAGCACTTTCCATCTATGGTTTTTACTTTTTTTGATTTCCTGATTTCTTCCACAAGAAATTCGGAATTTGAGTCTGCCTTTTTTTGAACAAAATCAAACGACCTCCACCCTTAATCCTGCATTTTTCTGTATGCGGAATGGTGTGTTTAGGAGGTGACAGGGGGACTATGTTTGGTATGATGCGTTCCGTTCAACACAAGATGTGGTATGTTTTGAACTTATCCACAGTCATTTAGTACAAGGCCGTGGATAAAATTAAGAATTTAAACGCACTACCTCTCTGCCAATAGGAAAACCAGTGAAAAACACCAACCCAACCATTCAACAGAGCTGTGCAGAAAGCTGGGGACTTCCCCTGAATGATGTACTTGCGACCCTGTTTGAAGCGAAGGGTATTTTTTCCGGCAGAATACCATCAAAAACCACACAAAATCATAGCAAAAACAAGACTTTGCTGCTCTTTGCTTTTGCCGCAGACTTAACTTTTCGTTTTGATTCGTTCATAGGAGAACAGGCACATGTTTGATATCGTACAGGTTGAACAAGGCCCTAAAGTCATTATTGATCGCTCACGCAATAGTCGTTTGACCGCATTTGGTCAGGCCACGCTTGCTGACCGCTATTTGATCCAAAACGAAGACCCGCAGGACATGTTCGCGCGTGTTTCCATGCAATATGCCGATGATACGGCGCATGCGCAGCGTATGTACGATTACATTAGCAATCTATGGTTCATGCCTGCCACCCCCGTGCTCAGCAATGGCGGCACCGAACGTGGCCTGCCCATTTCCTGCTTCCTGAACGAAGCATCCGACAGCCTTGATGGTATTGTTGGCCTTTGGAACGAAAACGTGTGGCTGGCATCCAATGGCGGCGGTATCGGCAGCTATTGGGGTAATCTGCGCTCCATCGGCGAAAAGGTGAAGGGCGGCGGTAAAACATCAGGAATTATGCCATTCATCAAAGTGATGGATGCACTTACCCTTGCTATCAGTCAGGGCAGCTTGCGCCGCGGCTCTGCTGCAACTTATCTACCGGTCAGTCATCCTGAAATCGAAGAATTCATCGAAATGCGTCGCCCAACCGGTGGCGATTCAAACCGCAAATCCCTTAACCTGCATCACGGTATCGTGATCCCCGATGCGTTCATGCGCGCCGTTGAAAACGATGAAGAATGGGGTTTAACCAGCCCGAAAGATGGCAGCATCATCCGCCGTATTTCCGCACGTGGCTTGTGGATTCGTATTTTAACCGCACGTATCGAAACGGGCGAACCCTACATGTTGTTCATCGACCATGTGAACCGCGCCATCCCTGAACACCACAAGCTTGCAGGTTTGAACGTAAAGATGTCAAACCTGTGCAGTGAAATTACCCTGCCAACAGGTATTGACCGTTTTGGTGAACAACGCACGGCGGTATGCTGCCTCTCCTCGCTTAATCTGGAATATTTCCTGGAATGGCAAGACCATCCGACCTTTATTTCCGATTGCTTGCGTTTCCTTGATAATGTTTTGCAAGACTTTATTGAAAAAGCACCAAGCCATATGAGCCGTGCAAAATACGCAGCGATGCGTGAACGCTCTATCGGTTTGGGCGTGATGGGTTTTCATTCATTCCTTCAGGCCCAAAATGTTCCTTGGGAATCCGTAATGGCAAAGGTGTGGAACAAACGCATGTTCAGCCACATCAAGCGCAATGCAGATGCGGCATCGCAAATGCTTGCTGAAACCAAAGGTCCATGCCCCGATGCCAAGGATTACGGCATCATGGAACGCTTCTCCAACAAGATTGCGATTGCTCCAACCGCATCCATCTCCATCATCTGCGGCGGTGCATCACCCGGTATTGAGCCTATCGTTGGAAACTCATTTACCCATAAAACACTCTCCGGCTCCTTCCCTGTTCGCAACAAGTATTTGGAAGCAGCTTTAGAAAAACATGGCCGTAATGATGAAGCGACATGGAGCAGCATCACGACAAACGAAGGCTCCGTGCAGCATCTCGACTTCCTTGATGAGCATGAAAAAACTGTTTTCAAAACTGCATTTGAAATTGATCAACGCTGGGTAATTGAACTGGCCGGTGACCGCGCACCGTTCATTTGTCAGGCGCAAAGCTTGAACATTTTCTTACCTGCAAATGTTCATAAGAAAGACCTGCACCAAATCCACTTCCAGGCATGGAAGAAAGGCGTGAAGAGCCTTTATTACTGCCGCTCACGTTCTATCCAACGCGCGGAAAGCGTAGAATCGGCAAAGGTTAACTTCAGCGCTTCAGGCCCTGCCAAATATGCGGCAAATGACGAACCACGCCTGCCGATGGGGGTTGGTCTCGCTCTTGCAAGTGCAGCAGCAGCAATGACTCAGCCTCAAAATCATGAAAATAATGATGAAAGTAATAAATACGAGGAATGCCTAGCCTGTCAGTGATATACTCAATTTGTTAACGGGTATGTACAGTTGGTTAAAAACTCAAAAAGCGTAGAGAAAGAGTACAAAATGGAAAAATCATCATCGCTTCTTCCACATACTCCAAACACCATGATGGGTTTCCGTCAGGAAATTCTGGTTGATACCTCTGCCCTGTTGCAAAAAGCCGTTAAAAAACAACTTGGCGAAAAGCTTCCTGAACTTACACAGGAAGGCCGCGATATGTCTTATCTGGCTGCGTTCGAAGCATTGCGCATGTTCCGCCATATTGCCCATGAGCAAAAAGCCCAGTACTCCGACCAAGAAAAAACACAGCTTGCCGAAGTAGAAGTTGAGTGGTGCCTTGATATTCTTGGTCGTTTGCAACGTGCTGGCAAAATCGATAGCGAATAACCCACAAACTACCCCCCAAGAAGTTCACACTAAACTGACACGAATCTAGCCCCAAGCTACGTTTTACAGGAGAACCGCGTACGTTCATGGCTTATGCTATGAGCATACATTTCAAAAACACTCTATATCACTACAGGAATACAGCCGCACCATGTCTAATCTTCTCACCGCAAATCCTGTCTATAAGCCATTCCGTTACCCTTGGGCGTATGAAGCATGGCAAAAACAACAGCAACTCCATTGGTTGCCCGAAGAAGTTCCGCTCGCGGATGACGTGAAGGATTGGCACAAGAAGTTGACGCCCGGTGAACAGAATTTGCTGACGCAAATTTTCCGTTTTTTCACGCAGGCTGACGTCGAAGTGAATAATTGCTATATGCGCCACTACAGCCGTGTGTTTAAGCCAACCGAAGTATGCATGATGCTGGCGGCGTTTTCGAATATGGAAACCGTGCACATTGCCGCTTATTCCCATTTGCTGGATACCATCGGCATGCCCGAGGCTGAATATTCCGCATTCCTCAAATACAAGGAAATGAAGGATAAGTACGATTACATGCAGGGCTTCAACGTGGACAATCCCACGCAAATCGCCCTTACCCTTGCTGTATTCGGTGCCTTTACCGAAGGCCTACAATTATTTGCCTCTTTCGCGATTCTCATGAACTTCCCGCGCTTCAATAAAATGAAGGGCATGGGGCAAATCGTGACATGGTCGGTGCGCGATGAAACCCTGCACTGCCAATCCATCATCCGTCTGTTCCGCAGCTTCATTGAAGAAAACCAGAACGTATGGACCGATGAATTCCAAAAGGAACTTTACAAATCCTGCGATACCATTGTTCACCACGAAGATGCGTTTATCGATCTGGCATTTGAAATGGGTTCGATTGAAGGTCTGACCGCGCAAGAAGTCAAAAACTATATCCGCTATATTGCCGATCGCCGCTTAACACAGCTTGGCCTGCAACCAATCTACAAGACCGATAAAAATCCGCTGCCGTGGATGGATGAAATGCTCAACGGTATGGAACACGCCAACTTCTTTGAAGCACGCGCCACCGAATATTCCAAAGCCGCCACCCAGGGTTCTTGGGAAGAGGCATTTGAGTAAGCTTCGCACCATCCGCACGCCTGTTCCAGGTCAGGCGGCAATTGAACTGGTCGATTATTACCCGCAATTTGAAGTCTATTTCGCGGATTGCGAAATGCAGACCAAGCAATGGTGTGCGCAGAATATCCAACCTGATTGGACGATATTCGATATTGGCGCCAATATTGGCTATTACAGCATTTTGTTTTCGTGCCTTGCCAGTAACGGGATTGTTCACGCGTTTGAGCCTACCAGCACGGCCGATATGCTGGATAAGAATCTGGCGCATAACAATTGCACGAATGTGCATGTTCACCGCACCGCGATTAGCAGCAGGGTAGAAACCAAAGAAGACAAGATTTTTCGTATCTGGGGCGAAGAAGCCGAGAAATCTGTTTATCCTTTTACCACGCTTGATGCGTTTGTGGCCCAGCACAACATTGGCCGCCTCGATTGCATTAAAATTGATGTCGATAGTTATGAGCTGGACGTATTAATTGGCGCGCAGCACGTACTCGAAAGCTTCAATCCAACCATCATCTGCGAATTCAATAACGCCGCGCTATTACAAAGGCAAACCGACAGCATGGCGTTAATGGAATGGTTTGCAACACGCGGCTATCGCACGGGTCTGATACTTGATAAGGAAAACATCGTTCTAAAGCGCGAGGTGAAAAAGAATGATGCGCAATCATTCGAGTTTATCTATTCAAACAATCACGTCGCCATCAATGACCGCAATACAGGGTTTTATGAGTTGGCGGAAGATTTCCCGCTGAAAACCACTGAAATCCTGACCTGCCCCCAACCACCCCACAATCCGCTGCATGTGGTTACAACGGCCGCGCAACCCAATACTGCGGCAATGGCTATTCGCTTTATCACCGATGTAAAAAAGAAAAAGCAGTGGGTTGCAGAATTGATGGTCGAGGTTTTGAAAGGCGAAATCTCTGTTGGAATTGTTGATTCCAAGAATAACTATGTGTCAACGCGCCGGCGCATTCATGCCTGCCCGCAACCGCAAATCATCCATCTCCTTATCCACGAAGCCAACGAAGCAACCGAAACCCATTTTCAATGTGTTGCAGAGAATATTAATACCAGCTGGCAATCATCCGAATTTCGCCTGTTGAGTTTACGGGCCTATAGCCTTTAAACGAATCCTTGCTGCGTTCTACTGCAGGATTAAGCTTAGCAGATGCTCGACACTTTATTTACGCACGAAAACATCAAAATCATCAGCCATCTCGGCTTTGCGATGCTTGCTGGTGGCTTTATTGGACTGGAGCGCAGCTATTACGGCCGCCCTGCTGGCTTTCGCACCCACACTCTTGTCTGCCTCGCATCCAGCGTATTGATGGTTGTTACCGTCAACCAGTTGGAATGGATGGGCACAGCAACTCCCGATGTAATCAAGACCGATCCTACGCGTATGGCACAGGGCATTATGACCGGTATCGGTTTTCTTGGTGCAGGGGTTATTTATAAAGAAGGCTTTACCGTGCGCGGGCTTACCACTGCCGCATCCATTTGGATAACGGCAGCGATTGGTATTTTATTTGGCGTTGGGCTTTATTTTCCTGCCACACTCGCCACCTTTGGAACGATTGGTATTCTCTCCCTCTTCCACCGCGTGGAACGCTGGATGCCAAAACACAGCTATGTGCATTTTAACATCAGCTTCGCTCGAAAAAGCCGAATGCCGGAAGATCAGTTGCGTCAAGTACTCAAATCACATGGGTTCAGCATAGGGAATGTCAGCTATCACATCGTTGATGATGGTGAAATCTCAGAATACCGATCTATTATCCGCACCAAGGATCATACTGCTGTAAAACGTCTTGCCGAGTATTTAATTGCCATGGAAACTGTTCACGAATTTAAAATAGCGCCTTCTGGTGACTAGGGGTTGGTAGATAATGCGCTTCTTTGTTGCTCTCCTGCTTTGCTGCTTCTCGTTCAATGCTATCGCCGAGGGCATAACCGGCGAGATGCAGACCATCGAATTGGAAGGCAAAAAAATCTATTATTGGTCACCGGAAACCGCGCGCAAGGCACCGCTGATTGTACTTTCCCACGCTTTTTCAGGTTGCGCGGATAATTTCAAATATCTTGCACGGGCACTGGCAGAAGATGGGTTTTGGGTCGCAGCCGTAAACCATAAGGATAGCGGGTGCTCCAATAGAAAGGCTGCAAAAATGCAACCTTCCGTCCCGTTCGGCAAGCCAGAGGAATGGGATGATACGACCTATGCCGACCGCAGAGATGATATAAACACTCTTTTAGAATTGATGGTAAAAAATGATTTATTCCTGAAACACATCGATTTTGAACATGTGGGTTTGGCTGGCCATTCACTTGGCGGCTATGTCGCGATGGGAATGGGCGGGGCTTGGCCGAGCTGGAAAAACCATAACATAAAAGCTGTGTTAGCATTATCCCCACATAACGCGCCGTTTTTGAACAAAAACACCATAAGCAGCATCAATGTACCTATCATGTATCAAGGCGGCACAAGAGACATTCTCATCACGCCGTTCCTTAAAAAAGCGGATGGTGTCTTTGCGCATACGCATCCTGATAAGTATTTGATGATACTGGATGGAGCGACCCATTTCGCATGGGTGGATTCTGTGACCACATTTCATAACAGCATCACCAGCTATTCATTGGCGTTTTTTGATTATTACCTAAAAGGTAACGCATCGGCTGGAAAATTGTTGATTGAAAAACTTAATGACGTTCATGCGCTGTATTACGATAACCGCATGGGCAAGGTTGATTTGCCGAAAGATGCGAATATCGATAATCCTCGCACCAAATTGCGAGATAAAATTCGTGAACGTATAAAAGAAAAAATGGGACGCTAATTAAATCTTGGCAAGATTTTGCGGGGGGATGATTTGTTCAGCGGCGCTGCGTCCGGAGCGAATGGCGCCTTCAATCGTGGATGGCAGGCCCGTATTGGTCCAATCCCCGCATACCACAAGATTGGTGTTACGCGCAGCAATTGCAGGCCTGCGGATGATTTCTTCAGGTGTTGCAGCAAAAGTTGCGCGCTTTTCTTTTACGATACGATAAGGTGGAATTTCCTGCACATTAAGCCCATATACCTTGGCAATATCGCCCCATAACAGCGCTGCTATTTCTTCGGCAGATTTATCAACAATTTTTTCAGCCGCGCTGGTGGTGGTTGAAATCATATTTGGCTTTTCAAATATCCATTCCACATCGCCGCCAATTAATCCCAGAATGCCTGTTTCGCTTTTGGACGCAACAGAGACTTTAAAATGCGCGTTCACAATGCTGCGGAAATGAATTGGCGTTGGTATTGTTGGCAGTAAATCATTAATGACCCATGCGGGCAGCGCAAGCACGACCCAATCAAGATGTTCAAGCCCCACGTCCTGATCAACGAAATGCAAGGTTTTGATTTCATCTGCCTCCATTTCTAGGCTTCGCAAGCGCTTGCCATAGTGGATAGCCACACCGCGTTCTTTTAAATAGCGTTCAGCAGGATCCACAAAACTTTGCGACAACCCTTCTTTTACAATGACCGGTTTGCAACCAATACCACCAGCGCCAAATGCTTCACGCAATACATTGCCAAACACCTGCGCCGATGCTTCGTGGGCTTGCGTATTCATGATGGCAACACACAGCGGCTGCCAGAAGCGCTGGTATAAAACCGAATTCTTATCCACGCAATCCGCCACATGCGCCCAGCGATCTGCCGATGTTAGTTTTAATGCTGCTAAATAATCGCTCCACTTCGTATCAGGAACACGTGCATTTTTATCAAACACCCAGCCGGGAAAACGCCCCTGCCCCATTCTGATTGTCCAGCATTTTCCGCTTTGAATATCCATGAACGGGAAAATGGGCGCTGAAGCAATCTGTAACGTGTCCTCCGCGCCAATCATCATTAAATAGGATAATGCCGCTTCATTGCATGACAGCATCAGATGATTGCCGTTATCAATCAGGCAATCCAATTCCTTATCATGGTACGAACGGCAGCGCCCACCGCCATGCTGCCCCGCCTCATAAAGCACAACCTTATGCCCCGACGCTGTTAAATGCACCGCTGCTGAAAGTCCGGCAAGCCCTGCCCCTATAATGTGAATGGTGCCAACAGGCATGTTTTAAAACCACGATTTGATAAACATACCAATTTTCTCGAACGCTGTCAGGCTTACGCGCGGGCGCGGATAATCCCAGCCTATTTCAAGTAATACGCGGAGAATTTTTTCATAATAATCACGCATCAGGCGTGCAGGCTTCATTGCCTTGCGCTCGCACTTTTCCATTGCCTCATCGGCTGCACCAAAATGTTCAACCGCGCGGCGGGCCACAGCGCGGCACGCATGATCAAGCGATGCATGCTGTAAAATCATAGCATGGTTATCGATGCTGATACCTGCTTCTTCAAGCGCTTCAAGGGGCATATATAACCGCCCACGCAAGGCATCTTCATCAATATCACGAAGAATATTTGTAAGTTGCAGCGCACGGCCTAAATGATACGCAACCTCGCTGCCGTTTTCAGTTGGCTCGCCAAATATGCGCACCGAAACACGCCCAACAGCGCTGGCAACGCAATCACAGTATGTATCCAGTTCATCCCATGTGGGCGCAAAAATCACCTGCTGCGCATCCATTTCCATGCCATCAATGATAGATAGAAAATCTTTTTCAACCAATTGGAATTCTTTCACAGGATCAATGAGCAATTCCATAACCGGATGGCTGGCCTGTCCCTTAAACAAATTAGCCGTATGCACGCGCCATTCTTGCAGCATGGTAAGGCGCTCGGGCGCCGGCAATTCACTATCGGCAATATCATCCACTACGCGGCAAAATGCATAAAGACCAAACATGCCCATGCGTCGTTCATGCGGCAGCGCCATCATACCCAGCAAAAATGAACTGCCTGAATTTTTTACAATATCCAGAACTGCTTCCGCATCTTTTGCATAAAGCAATGGCGAAATCATAGCTTCGCTTATGGGTAATGCATCAGGCGATGGTTGGGGTGCGTCGTTAGTCATCTAAAAAAATGCGCGGGCGATACCGTTGAAAATAGCCATGAGCATGGCGGGCTTGGATAGTTTTACATTATCACAAAGCGGGTCACGTTTTTCCAGCAACTTAATAAGGCTTTCAGCCAATGCATGAATAATCGATGTTTCCAGCTTTAAACGGATATTCGGCACATTTCTTGGCAAATCACGGGCAATGAGCATCATCGGTTTTAACCGCTCCAGCTGCATATCCAACACCTTGCGCAAGGCTTCGGGTGATTTGGCCTTGGCAAGATCGCCGGGGTTAGCGCCGGTTTTTTCCATATCATCCAGCGGAATGTAAACGCGGTCCACTTCGCGGTAATCATCAGCGCAATCTTGAATGTGATTGATGATTTGCAGTGCCGTGCATAATGCATCATTCGATGGCCAGGCCTTCTCGCCAATACCGTGCAATGCCAATACATAACGGCCAACTGGCGATGCCGAATAACGGCAATAATCCAGCAACTCTTGCCAGTTTTGATAACGACGCTTCATGGCGTCTTGTTTAAATGCACGGATTAAATCCAGCGCATGCGCAAATGAAATATGGGTTTGCTGCAAACTGATACGCAATGTCAGCGCAACCGCAACATCCGTTCCATTGCCATTCAGGCATTCTTCAAATCGCGTCAGGCGTTTGATTTTTTCATCAGCGTCCATAAGCGGGTCATCGCCAATATCATCAGCAGCCCGCGCCCAGTTATAATAGGCATGAATATGCCCACGCAAATGCGCCGCAATCAAAAACGATCCTACCGGAAAGTTTTCCGTGTTTTTGTTTTTGATCGGTTGTTCAGATTGAATTTTCATTTCTAGCACTAGAACATACAATTAAGTTGGAAGCCCGAGCCATTTTAATGGGATTTTTTCAAAGACATAATGGCAATTAACACTGCTTATATAATCTAAAACATCTTTATATTTTGGTTTTTTAAACCAAGAATTTAAAACATACACATATTCAACTTTTAATTCTAAGTCGGCGACAAGTTTTTGGTACTGCTTCCTTTTAAAATCGCAAGTTTGCAATTTTTCATCAACAGATCCCTCTACTGTTTGAGTTTTGACCTCAATAATGAATAAAGTATCGCGAATAATCACAAGCAGTGCATCGTCTGGAAGTAGACGTTTTGAAATTTTATCTTCCCAAACAACATTTCTCTCTTTAAGAAATTTATAAAAATCATTCTTTGCATAGTTAAAAGCTACTAATTTATCATGATAAAATATCCCTGTCCCCGCCTTGCCTTTAACAGGCCGGACTGCATAACCATTAGTGCCAATTAATATAGTTTTAAAATCTATTGCTTTTTCGAATATTAAGCCTGATTTAGTATTTGCCCCGCCCTTGCCACCTTTTTTCATTTTATCCCCCCGCTGCTATTAAGCGCTTGATTGACAAGTCGACAAATTCTTTTTCTTTTTCAACGCCACAAAATCGTCGTCCAGTATTGATAGCCGCTACACCAGTAGTTGAACTACCTGCAAAAGGGTCAAAAACAAAATTATCCTCTTTAGTTGAAGCAAGAATACAGCGCTCAATTAAAGAAACTGGCTTTTGCGTTGGATGCTTTCCATGCAATTTTTCTGATTTATCTGGCGGCAAAATACGCCATACAGATTTCATTTGCTTTCCATCATTTTCAGATTTCATAAAGTCATAATCAAAATAATGCTTTGATTTGGCATTTTTTGCAGCCCATAAAACAGTTTCTGTTGAATGAGTGAAATAGCGGCAGGCCAAATTAGGAGGTGGGTTTGGTTTTTCCCATACAATATCATTTAGCATTTTAAACCCAAGCTGCTGCATAGCAAAACCAATAGAATAAATTGCATGCATGGTGCCAGAAACCCAAATTGTACCGTTTGGCTTGAGCAATTTTTGACAGCGTGAGAGCCAATCTAAATTGAATTCATGATTTTTTTCCGCGCCTTTTGATTTATCCCATTTTCCTTTATCAACCTTCACCATCTTTCCAGCATGGCAAGTAATACCGCCATTTGATAAAAAATAAGGAGGATCTGCAAAGACCATATCAAAACATCCGTCTGGATATTTCTGTGCAATCTTATCCATCAATTCAAAGCAGTCTTGCTGATAGAGATATATTCCGTTTATGCCATCTTCATATGCAAGCGCATTTTTAAATTGAGGTTCTGAAAAACCAAGTACAAACGATGAGGGTTGCGCCAGCATCGCGTCGTCTAACTTAACTTTTTTAGACTGCGACGCTCGCATTAGGAAAACACAGCTAACAATTCTTGCGCTGCCCCTCGGTTGTCGCCATCACTAGAAATGAACCTTTGCACATCAAATTTTTTAATTTTTGCTGATTTATATGCACTACGAGTAAATGCAGTATTATGATTTGAAATAACGACCGTAACACCTTGGGCCTGCAACTCTTCGGCAATATCTGCGAGATCCTGCTGTTCTACTGGCCCGAACCCACTCTGAGTATAGGCCGTGAAATTTGAGGTTTTAGATAAGGGAACATAAGGAGGGTCGCAATATACAACATCACCACGTCTAGCTTTTCTCATAATCTCCTTAAAATCAGCACGAATGAATGTCGCGTTCTTACTTTTATCATAAAAATACAACATTTCATCATTAGGAAAGTAAGGGTTTGTATATTTACCAAAAGGTACATTGAACTTCCCTCTGGAATTATAACGACAAAGACCATTAAAGCAGTGCCTATTTAAATAAAGAAATAGCGCAGCTTTCAATTCTAAAACTGAAGTCTGGTTAAACCTCTCTCTCAACTCATAAAATCTTTCTTTAGTATTATTACTTTTAATAAAAAATTTTCTGCAATAATCAATGAAATCTTTGCCGTTTTCTTGTAGGTGTAGATAAATATTTATAATATCAGCGTTTGAATCAGAAATTAGATTATCGCGATAATCAGTATTCAAAAAAACGGCTGCCGAACCTGCAAACGGCTCGATCAGCCGCTTACCTGCTGGAAGCGCATCCTTAATTTTGCCTACAATACGGTACTTTCCGCCGGCCCATTTCAAAAATGGCTTCATAAGCTACCCCGTTGCGCGCCAAAAGATTCGATAACTCAGCATACTTAATTTTACTGCCTAGCAATAGCCATTTGACTTAAACCATACGGTTGCATCATGGATGGCTTCACGCGCCGGGCGGTGGGTATAACCCAGTTGCACTTCTGCTTTCTTGCTGCTGAAATACATTTTTTTTGCAGCCATTTTAAGCGCATCGACTGTCAGCATCGGCTCAATGCCTGTGATACGACCAATCGCCTGCATCGCATAAGCTACGGGAAACAAAGCATTGCGCGGCAATTTAATGCGCGGCGGCTTAAATCCTGCTTCCTTGGCAATCATTCCCAAAATCTGCTCCAGCGACAGATTTTCGCCGCCCAGAATATAACGCTGGCCAATTTTTCCTTTTTGGAAGGCAAGCAAATGGCCATTCGCCACATCATCCACATGGGCTATATTTAAACCCGTATCTAAATAGGCAGGAATTTTGCCGCGCACACTATCAACAATAATGCGGCCTGTTGGCGTTGGCTTAATATCGCGCTGCCCGATTGGGGTAGATGGATTGACGATTACAGCTGGAAGTTTTTGCTCAATAATCATTTTGCGAACAACATCTTCAGCCAAAAATTTGGAATGTTTATAAACGCCAATCATGTCGGCTTCGGTTACTGGCGTATCTTCATTGGCTGGCGTGCCATCTTTGTTACTCCCTAGGGTTGCAACCGAGCTGGTATAAACAATCCGCTTCACGCCGGCTTTCAGCGCGGCTTCCATCAGCATGCTGGTTCCAACCACATTCGCCTGATACATCTCCTTGGGGTTTGGAACCCAAATGCGGTAATCCGCCGCCACATGCAGCAAGCCTTCACAGCCTTTTACCGCGTGGATAAGTGACGCCTCATCCTCAAGGCTGCCTTCAACCAGTTCGGAATGCAGGTCTAATACGTTGCGGCGGTCACTGCCCGGGCGCACCAAGCAGCGCACGGTATAGCCGGCATTTAGAAAGTGCCGGGCCACGGCTGCGCCTACAAACCCCGTCGCACCTGTGATTAAAACCTTCATTCGTTAAACCTTTTGTCTTTTTGGCAGTTCATGGTTATATAGACTTATGGCCTCTAGATTGGAACAGATTTGTATTGAACGCGGTCTTAAGATGACCGAACAACGGCGCACCATTTGCCGTGTCCTGTCTGATTCGTCTGACCACCCCGACGTGGAACAAGTTTACCGCAGAGCCAGCGCGATTGATCCAAAAATTAGCATAGCAACCGTTTATCGCACCATGCGTCTTTTGGAAGAATCAAACGTGATCCGGAAGCATGATTTTGGCGATGGCCGCGCCCGTTTTGAAGAAAGCAGTGATGAACATCATGACCACCTGATGGATGTGAAATCAGGCGAAGTGATTGAATTCACCAACCAAGCCATTGAGCGCCTGCAAGAAGAAGTTGCCAAACAACTTGGGTACGAGCTCATCGGGCACAAGCTGGAATTGTACGGCGTTAAGATAAAAGACAAGAAATAATCGTTATTTAGCTTTGATTTCCACATGACGCGCCCTTGTAATTGAAAGGCGCTTGCGCTAGTTTCGCCCATTCCAAAGCCGTCACAATCGCCGTTGTAGCTTAGGGGTAGAGCAGGGCTTTCGTAAAGCCAAGGTCGGGGGTTCAATTCCCTCCAACGGCACCATTCCACTCGCATTTAAGCCGTCCCTCGTGCGCAATAGCAAACCCTTTAAACACAAACGCACAAGGTCGAGTTACAAGCCACGCGGAGCGCGCCGTAAAGGCCCCTCTTTTTTCAAAAGGCTTGGCGCAGTTATCAATGAAATTGGTCAACGCAAAAATCTTCTCAAGTTTACGTTGCTTGTTGCGATTTGGGGAACAGTGATTGGCGGCATCATTCTTGCCTACTTTGCATATGAAATTCCCGACATCCTGCGGCGCACTGATTTGAAACGCCATCCATCGGTGATTATCGAAGCACGTGATGGTACAGTGTTTGACCGCTATGGCGAATATCATGGCGACACGTTGGCGATAAAAGATTTACCGCCTTATCTTGTACAAGCATTTTTGGCGATTGAAGACCGGCGCTTTTATGAACATGGCGGCGTGGATGTATGGGGCATTTTACGAGCCAGCTTCAGCAATCTGCTTGCAGGCCATTTGGTGCAGGGTGGCTCCACCATTACACAGCAGCTTGCCAAAAACCTGTTTCTTGGTTCCCAACGCACCTTCCGGCGCAAAATTCAGGAAGTCATGATATCGCTGTGGCTCGAGAATAAACTCAGCAAAGATGATATTCTTGCCGCCTATTTAAACCGTATTTATCTGGGTTCGGGTGCTTATGGTGTTGATGCGGCCGCGCATTTATATTTCAATAAATCGGCGCGTGATGTAACGCTGCGTGAAGCTGCTATCCTCGCCTCCTTGCCTAAAGCCCCCTCACGTTATTCACCATTGAATAATCCCGAAGCAGCCGAAGCGCGCAGCCGCGTTGTAATTCAAGCCATGGTGGATGCCAAATTTCTGCTGCCGACACAAAAAATTGAAACGGTTACCCAAGCCCCGATACCTACGCAAAAACCAGGCGGTGGCGGTGATGGAAAATACTTTGTCGATTGGACGATGGACCAGCTTGGCGATCTGATTGACGAGCAGGATGAAGATGTGATTATCCGCACCACCCTTGATTTATCAATGCAACGCGAAGCCGAACGCCAGATTGATAATATCCTTGCAAGTAAGGGCAAGGAAGCAGCGGTTACTCAGGCGGCGCTGGTCAGCATCGGGCAAAATGGTGCAGTGCGTGCATTAGTAGGCGGGCGTGATTACGCACAAAGCAGCTATAACCGCGCAACGCAGGCCAAGCGCCAACCAGGTTCATCGTTTAAACCGATTGTCTATTTAGCTGCGCTTGAAAAAGGCATCGACAAAAATGAAAAGCTGCTCGATGCGCCGCTGAAAATCGGCAATTGGTCACCACAAAACTATACCGAAAATTATCGTGGCGAGATTAGCATGAAGGATGCGCTCGCCTACTCCATCAACACCGCCACAGTTCGTTTGGCAGAAAAAGTTGGCGCGGGGCGTATTCAAAAAATGGCTGGTACTTTGGGGATCAGCACACCGCTACACCGGGAGCTTAGCCTTGCGCTTGGCACCAATGAAGTAACCGTCATGGATATGACAACAGTTTATGCGGTATTGGCCCATGGTGGGCGCGCAATTATTCCCTATGCTATTGAAAAAATTACCACCAAATCCGGCACGGTGCTGTATGAACGCGATGCGCCGACCATGCCACAGCTGGTGGATAGCGATAATGTTGCAGCGCTTGATGATATGCTGCAAGCTTGCGTAAGCTATGGCACGGGAAAGAAGGCAGCACTATCCGTGCCCGTATCAGGCAAAACGGGCACTACGCAAGATTACAGGGACGCATGGTTTATTGGTTATACTGGCCGTATGACAACAGGGATTTGGATGGGTAACGACGACAATCAGGCGATGAATAAGGTAACGGGCGGCAGCCTGCCAGCGGAGCTTTGGCACGATTATATGAAAACCGCCTACACCCATGAAGAGCAGGACAACCAGCCCGCCTATACGAAAGAACAATCTGGCAGCTTCTCGCGCTTCCTCGATAATTTGTTCGAAAGCAGCAAGAAAATGAAGATTGAACAAGACTATCCACGAGATAAACGATAAGAGGTAGTTGTGGCTGTCTATACACGTATTACTGATCATGAATTATCCGAATTTGTAAACCGCTATGCGATTGGCAAAGTGATTGATGTAAAAGATATTTTATCCGGTGTGGAAAACAGCAATTTTTTCCTGACTACCGAAACCGGCAAATACATCCTCACCATCTATGAAAAGCGCACGCGCGAAGAAGATTTGCCGTTTTTTATCAATTTAATGCGCCATATTGCGGCCAAGGGTATTCCTTGTCCTGCGCCGATTACTGATAAAAAAGGCGCGGTTTTACAGCGTTTAGCAGGTAAGCCCGCAGCGCTCGTCAGTTTTTTAAATGGCAACGCAACCCATGCGGTTTCGGTCGAACACTGCCGTCAGGTGGGGGTTGCGCTGGCACAGATGCATATCGCCACAGCCGATTTCATGGAAAGCCGTGCGAACAATCTATCGCTGGAAGGCTGGGCAGGACTTATTACCCGTTGCCTTGAAAAGGGCGATACCGTGCAACCGGGCCTTACCCATAATCTGGTCAACGAATTGAAGTATCTTGTCGCGCACTGGCCCGATATGGGGACTATGCCCTACGGCGTTATTCATGCCGATTTGTTTCCGGATAATGTGTTCTTTGAAAAAGACAAACTATGCGGGTTGATTGATTTCTATTTCGCATGTTCTGATTTTCTTGCTTACGACCTTGCAGTTTCAATGAATGCATGGTGTTTTAATGATGCGCATCAATTTCAAGCGTTGCATGCGCAAGCGATGATGGATGGTTATCAATCCGTGCGCAAACTGGATGCACACGAGAAAAAAACAATGCCCGTGCTGCTGCGCGGCGCTTCATTACGCTTTCTCTTAACGCGCTTATATGACCTTTTGAACCATCCCAAAGGCGCATTAGTAAAACCAAAAGACCCGCTTGAATATGCAGCTAAACTCAAATACTTCCAGAGTTTTCCTTATGAATGCTGAGAAAAAGAAACAAAACCAAAAAAATCGCGTGATAATTTATACAGATGGTGCATGCAGCGGTAATCCCGGCCCTGGCGGCTGGGGCGCTATATTGCGCTATGGCGATAAGGAAAAAGAAATCAGTGGCGCAGAAGCAGAAACAACCAATAACCGCATGGAACTCATGGCCGCCATTATGGCGCTGGAATCCCTGAAACGACCCTGCAAGGTCGATTTATATACCGATAGCGAATATGTTCGCGGCGGCATAGAACAATGGATAAAAAAATGGAAGGCTGATGGCTGGAAAAAAAAAGGCGGCTTAAAAAATGCCGATCTTTGGCAACGGCTGGATGCCATCGCGGCCAAACATGACGTTAAAGTCCATTGGGTCAAAGGCCATAGCGGTCATCCTGAAAATGACCGCGCCGACGCATTGGCTACAAATGCAATAAGAGACCTGCTTTAAGCGATTTTCAGCATCGCTTCAGCGCTGGAAACTTCAAAGCTTCCTGGCTTTTCAACATTAACCGCTTTGACAACACCATTATCAATCAGCATTGCAAAACGCTGGCTGCGTTGGCCAAGGCCATAACCTGCGCCATCCATTTCCAAACCAAGCGCACGGGTCAACGTGCCATTCCCGTCAGGCAGCATGGTGACTTTGCCTTCGGCGCTGTTTGCTTTTGCCCATGCGTTCATCACGAACGGGTCATTCACAGCCATGCACACAACTTCTTGAATGCCTTTACTCTTGAATTCCTGAATATGGTTCACGTAGCCAGGAAGATGTTTGGCAGAACATGTTGGGGTAAACGCACCCGGTACCGAAAATAGAACCACCTTCTTGCCCTTCATTAGGCTTTCGGTGCTGACATCTTCAAGACCGTTAGTCGTGAGATGCTTCAAGGTCACGGATGGAAAGGTATCGCCAACTTTAATGGTCATGTTTATTGCTCCAAACGGGTAACAGGTGCATAGGATTTAGGCGTTTTGCCTAAATCGTGCAAGCCCCACCCTGCAACCCGCAGAAAACCTTGGCTAAAGCTTATAAGCCTGCCTTTTTAAGGCCATCCAGCACCGCTTCTTTGCTTAATAATTCTGGCAAAGGCATCCCTTGAGGCATAGCGGCACTATAAATGACATTAAATGGAATACCATAACGCATGAAACTTTTCAGATATGCGCCAATCGTTTCATCGCGCTTTGTCCAATCGGCAATCATCACTACAACCTTGGGGTCGGACAATATTTTTTGAACATCGGGAGTTTCCAACACGAGCTTGCGATTGACTTGACATGTCAAACACCAATCCGCTGTCACATCGACAAATACAATTTTGCCTTGCGATACCAGTTCGGGAATTCTCTTTTCATCAAATACTTCCCATTTTTCTTTCATGGCTTGGCTATGCGTCGTTGGCGCTTCCGGTGTTAATTGGTTGTATAACACATATCCAAGCCATAACGCGGTGATGGTTAGTAATACTCCCAAAAACTTGCGTACATTTTCCATCCACGCGCCGGGTTTTGGCAACCAGGTGGCACAATGCGGAAAAATAGCGATTAAAAGGAATGGCGCAGCCAGTCCAATACCCAGCGCGGCAAAGATGATAAGAATTTCAAATGCCCCGCCAGCCAGCGCAAAACCAACCGCCGTACCCAGAAATGGGGCGGTGCAAGGCGTTGCCAAAACGGTGGCAAAAGCGCCGGAAAAGAAGTCTTTTGTTAAACTTCCATGGCCATGCGTCCAGCTTAAACGGTCCGCCAAAAAACGCGGCAAGGGTATTTCATAAAAACCGAACAGATTGAGGGAAAAGAAAACCAATATCACAATCAGCACAGAAAGGAATATCGGGTTCTGGAATTGCACCCCCCACCCTACACTCATCCCAATATCTTTCAGCGCAATAATAATTCCTGCCATGACAAGAAATGAGAAAATAATACCCGCGCTAGTTGCAAGGAAGCTTAAGCGCACGCCCGATGGCGTACCGCCGCCATGCTTTATGAATGAAATGGATTTCAGCGCAATAACAGGCAATACGCATGGCATCAAATTCAAAATCAACCCACCCAGCAATGCGAATAATATCATTGCAACCAGATTTGGTTGTTCAGCGGCTGCGGCATGCGATACCACCGCCGGAGCTGAAATAGGCGCTGATGCCAGCGCCGCCCCGCTGTTAATCGCCAGCTTCTTCTCTACCGCTGCTTGATTGGTATTATCAATCAGCGTGAAGATCATTTCCTTACCGTTCAATTCCTTGGGCGCATCTTTGGTTAGCGTGACCGTAACGGTCTTGGTCTGCGCATCATGCTTTAAATCAGTATAAGGTAATGTGCTGCCATCCCCTACTTCGCCAACAATTTCAAGGTCTGAAGCGGGTTGTAGTGAATTGTATTGCAGCGCTAGCATGCGTGCGCCACTTGCCTCGTCCAGCTTGACAGACAAAATGCTTAGCCCCTGCCCATCATCTTTTTTGGGCACACGGGCCAGCGCGTCTTTGATCAACTTTGTCGCTTCATCATCTCCTGCCGACTGGAAATATCCGGCAAGCGGCAAATCAAATGTAAAATCTGCCGGTATACAAATATCGGAGCAAACCAGCAGGCTCAGCTTCGCCTTCAAATCTATATCAGCTGCCTGGTCTTTTTTTGTAATCTTGATGGGGAATACAACCTCCCCTTCATAGCCGTAGGTTTCCAAACCCTGCATCGCATAGCGATGTGGCCATGGAAACAGTAATTCTGCTTTTTCAAGATTGACCGCTTCTTTCCATTCGGGCGCTGGCGGAAAACCTGCATCACCCGGAGAACGCCAATAGGTATGCCAGTTCGGCTTTAATTTAACATGCAATCCAACATATAATGCGCCATCAGCAGAAGCCTTCGTTGATGCAATCAATCGCGCATCGGAGGATTCATGATGTTGCCATTCACTTGCCTGCGCTTGTGCATGGAGTGGCATAGCGGCTGTAAAAAGAAAAACAGCGCATAAAATTCGTAATAGCATTTGCATCGGGTATTCCCTTAAGTGGCGTAGTCGGCAGCTTATACCAAAATAATGCACAAATTGTGTTGCCGCCTGAATTACTTTAATTTAGGATTCGTAAAGATATTAGAAAGAGTTACAGCTTGAAAGCTACGCCCCTCACTGGTCAATTCCTTATTGCCATGCCCAACATGAACGACCCGCGTTTTTCGCACGCGGTCGTGTTTATCTGTACGCATAATGAAACCGGCGCGATGGGGCTTATTATCAATCGGCTTTATGGCGCGATTGATATGAAGGGCCTCTTGGAACAACTTACTATTCCAACGACAGAACAAACACCCGAATATCCGATTTATTTTGGTGGTCCTGTTGAAACAGGGCGCGGTTTTATTTTGCATAGCGATGATTATACGCTGGATGCTTCCATGCGGTTGGAAAACGATGTTGCGCTTACAGCGACCATCGATATTCTGCGCGCTATTGCAGAAAATCGTGGGCCTGCGCGTTGCCTTGTCAGCCTTGGTTATTCCGGTTGGGGTGCAGGGCAATTGGAACAGGAAATTCAGGCGGGCGGCTGGCTTACCGCGCCAGCAGATTTGGATATTTTGTTTGATACCGATAACGATACCAAATGGGAACGGGCCATCGCCAAATTGGGCTTTAGCCCATGGTTGCTGTCAACCGAAACAGGCCATGCCTAGTTTTTTTGGCCTAGTTTTTTAATTGCCGCATCACTTCATACATCGCAACCGCTGCTGCGTTTGATACGTTTAAACTACCCACCGGTGGCGCAGTTGGAAGCTTTGCAATTTCATCACAACTTTCAATAGTAAGGCGGCGCAGCCCCTCACCTTCCGCGCCCAGCACCAGCGCAACTTTGGCTGGCATTTTTATGTGGTGCAGTGCGCTTTTACCCGTTTCATCAAGGCCGATGCACCAATATCCGGCATTCTGTAACTTCTTGAGACTTTGCGAAAGATTACCCGTGCGAAAAATCGGCGTATGTTCCAATGCGCCTGACGCGGTTTTGGCAAGCACGCCTGTTTGTGATGCAGCGTTTCGTTCGGTAACCAACACTGCACCAATTCCAAATGCACAGGCCGAACGCAAAATTGCACCGACATTGTGCGGGTCGGTGACTTGATCTAACACCACGATGGCGGACGGAAGATTTTCTAGTTCTAGCAAATCTTCCAATTCCCTATCAGGCAGATTTTCTGCTTCCAATAAAATTCCCTGATGCACTGTGCCATTGGGTAATTGCTTGTCAATTGCACGCGGGTCGATTATTTCCGGCGATGGACGCTTCAGGTTCAGTTTTTTTGCCTGCGCGATGATGGGTTCAAACTGGCGAAGGCTTGTCTGGGTCAGAAGCAAACGATGGCAATTGCGCGAAGGGTTCAGCCAAGCCGCCGATGCGGCATGAAAGCCGAACATCTGCACGCCCCCGCCACGTTTATTACCACCGGGTTTATGGTCATTTCTGGCATGTTGCTGTCTGGAATTGCGCAAGCGACTTCACCTTTATAAGTAACAGTTTTGTTTAAGTTACTGAAAAAAGCGGCAATTTGCTACAATCCTTCTTGACCTATGCCAAAACAGCTTTTAAGCAATACGCCTTCAGGATGGGTGGCCGAGCGGTCAATGGCAACTGACTGTAAATCAGTCGACTCACGTCTACGTAGGTTCAAATCCTACCCCATCCACCATTTCCCTAAATTTTGTTTTAAAAGAACCTACGTCTTATATGTGGCGCACAAAGCGCGCCCAAGGGTTCAAATCCTACCCCATCCACCATTTCTCTTAAAATTTGATCTTAACGCCCAGCGCAAAGGTCTGGTCAAACATGGTGCTGACCGGAAGTCTCACATCATAGCTGATGAACCCGTCAACAATATCATCCAGCTTCACGCTAGCACTCGTTCCCAGTGACAATGTATTTTTTGCTGCCGCTACGCCTGATGCGCTAAATGCAACCCCGCGCGCCGTGCCGTTTGCCTTACGCGAAGCATCCAATGCTTCATAGCTGTATTTAATATGCGCTTCAGGCGTTACAAAATAACCTTCGATATCCTTCGTTGGAGCAACAGCAGTAAAACTCGTGAATAATTGGAGACTATCCGTATCATGCTCCGCAAAGGTTGCATTAAATGCGCCTGCGCCGCTTTCGCTAAAGGCGTCTTCGTATAAATGCGTGAAATGCAAACCTGCGCGCGGAGTTAATTTAAAGCCCGCTGCACGGAAGTCCTTGGAACCTTGGAAGGCACCAGAAAATTCATGGCCATGATGATTGCTGGTTGCATCGGTACCCGTTATGCCAACAAAGCGCTGATTATCGAACATGTGCAAGGCATAACCAGCCTGCCCATCAAGCGCAATTTCATCAAACACCATCTGACGGCCATATAATGCAACGCGCATCGTGTCGGCAGCGCCTTCACTCTTGGTTACTGTAAACCCGTCAACATCCGTGTGTTCATAACCACCTGCCGCGCCGATACGTAATGTTTTGGAAATCGCCTTATCTGCACCAAACATAAACCCACCGCTTTGGCTACTGTATCCCGTATTGGCGCTGGTGCTATCAACCGCACCCAGATTGCCATAGGCTTTAAACCAGCCGCCTTTATCTTTCATTACAGCGGGCAATGCCTTAGCAATATCATTTATGCCCGCCGCGTTTTCGGCGTTCACTAGCTGACTATTGCCGATACTGCTGAATGCCAACGCGGCTGTTTGGTCATTCGAATTATTCGTATTGCCGGAAAGCTGATCAAAAATCGTATTACCAGCGCGGATACTTGATTGAATAGCAGTTGAGGTTAAGCCCATAAAGCTTGTTGAATTGCTCGGCGTTGAGCTTACCGTAAATGCATTAACGCTAAAGCTGACTGATGTTGCGTCATAAAGTGTGGGTACTGCGGTTTGCAGTGTGACGATGCCTGCATCCGTAACTTGTGCTACTGTGATGGTTGCAAATTGCCCACTAACACCGCCGGCACCCGTTAGGAACGTGTAGGTTTTTGGTGTATAAACACCGGGTTCAAATATAATATTCAACCCGCCATTTACACTTGCTACGCCCTGAACATCCAATAACGACGATGCAGATGGTGATACGCTAACCGCCAGAGTAGCTGCGCTGGATTGGATATAATTACCCGTTATCGTCAGTGTGCCGATCGAACCACCGGGACTAATTGTTCCTCCATCATTCAAAACACTGCCATCAAACGTCCCGTGCCCTGCCAATGTGGCGTTTGGAAGAATAAACGCAACGCTCGAACTATCGCCAAGTGTTGCAGAAGAATGGGCATCATCACCGATTTTGAATGTACCACCACCAAGATACAGCACACCTCCAAATGACGATCCATCGCCATTATAGGTCAATGTGCCAGCACCATCTTTCCTTAATCCCCCGATACCATATATGGCTCCATTCAATGTCATATCGAATGACTGTGTATCAATAGTTCCAAAGGTGCATGGGCAACCTGTAATGATGTCATTTGCGATGACCATATTGTTAATACCCGCCCTTAAAAATGTGCCATCATTTAGCGCAACAAGACCAGTGCCAAGCGCCTGAGCATTTCTAAGTTCAATTGTGCCGCCATAAATACTTGTGCCGCCGGTGAAGGTATTCGCACCGGTAAGCACCAAGGTACCAACATTATCTTTTATGATAATACCGTCTCCAGTAATTGACGCATCGAGTGTGTAGCTATCAGTAAAATCGAAATCTATTCTGGAGCCAGACGTTGCCATGTGTATTTGGGCAGCCCTTATTATTCCGTGAGCACTAAGATCACCAACTTTTAATCTCCCGCTACCAACATCTCCAAGCACAATTGTACCTGCGCCATTGTCAATATTTAGCTCACCGCCATTTTCAACTGTGACAACACCACCCAGATCTTTGCCAACAATCAATGTGCGACCTGATAGCTTTGAACCTCCTCCGTTGACGATGATATGGCCTTGACCACTATTCGTTGAGATCACACCAGCATCAAATGTAACCACACTACCGTTAATAATATTAAGTGTAGAAATACCGCCTACACTGCCAATCGTCAGCGCACCACTTGCACTCAGCGTCGTGCTTAATAAATTAATTAGATTGCTATTCCCAAGGCGTAGCGACTGCATGTGCGCAGGAGCAGTAAGCGTAAGCACATAACCTGGCAGCCCTGCATCGACGATTGCATCATCCGACACGCTTGGTGTTCCGGCTGTCCAATTACCGTTATTGAACCAGTCAACATCACCATTACCGTTATTAAATGTTGTCGTGGCAGCAAACCCCGGCGACCCGCTAAACAGCAAAAACAGCGCAACAACAAAAATGACAGCTTTTTTGCTTTTCATTGAAATAGGGATTGGTGCAAGAGAATAGCGCGTGGTGCACGTACAGTATTGATAACCCATGAAATGCACAAGCCGTTTAGCTGAACACGTTATGAATGGCGGAATTCATACCAAAACCACAAAAAACGCCAACTATCGGCAAGCTGGATTGCTATTAATGTGCCGGTATTGCTTGTTTTTTTGATGCGCATTATGGTATCGGTTACGCACAATATTTTGCCCCTTGAACGGAGATTGCAATGATGAGTATCGGCAAAAGCTTCCTGATTGCTGTTTTTACGCTAGCCTTCTTTGGCATGGCGCACCCCGTGGTTGCGGAAAGCCCAGCATCCGTAAAAGTCGATGCAAAAATAGCTGTACCAGCAGATGTAAAAACACCAGCTATGGATGAAAAGCAACCCGCAGCAAAAACAGAACCTAAAACCGAAACGTCTAAGCCTGATGTAAAAGAATTACCCAAGCAGGATCCAAAGACGGTTGCGCCGCCTGCTGATGCAAACGCAGCAGTAAAGCCTGCGGAAAAAACCAAAGAGATGCTTGAAGCAGAAGAAAAAGCAAAGCAACTGAACATAAAAGCCCAGGCAAAGATTGATTTAAAAAATCTTCCCAAAAACCTAAGTTCTATTCTACCAAACGATAACGAGATTTTTGCTGTTGCAGTCGGTGAAACCAAACCCATTGCCGCCGCCCGCCAGCGCAAGTGCCTCCTTAAGGAAGCACCTAAATGGGAAGACACCAAGGCACGCTTACCCATCACCGACCTTGTTCAGTTTTCGGATGGCGGCGTCTATGAACGCGATAGCAGGCGCTGTGGTGGGGCTGTGCCTGCACGTGCCGTCTTCGCAACTGGCGCAAAAGTAGGCAGTGAACGTGTTGTTATTTTTGGCAGCACCATTACAGTTATTGTAAAACCAGCTGAAAAATAATATATGTTTGGTGGCCAGCGCCGACATAAGCGGGTGTAGCTCAATGGTAGAGCACTAGTTTTCCAAACTAGCTACGAGGGTTCGATTCCCTTCACCCGCTCCAATCTTCTGATCGATTGAAGCTCGAAGCGCTCTCCAACGAGGAGAGCCAATCCATGAAATTACCAATCATTACAAGCCTTTCCGGGAAAGGCCGCGCTATGCTTGGCGCGCACTGCCAGTGCGTCACTCCGGCAGAGCAAGCAAATCGTCTAACAAACTGTCTAACAAATCGTCTAACAAACCGCCGCCGCATGTCCGATTTTTTGACCCGCCGCAATGGTACTTGGTACTTCGTCCGCCGCGTCCCTTTGGAGTTCGCGTCGTTCGACGAGCGGGTCATCGTATGGCAATCGACGAAGGTAAAAGTGCAGGACGACCGCAATGGCCGTCGCGCCTCCCAGATAGCTGAGAAATTGAACGCCGATCTTGAGGCCTCCTGGCACGCTGCGTCCCTTGGTCAAACGTGGGAGACCACCGAGCGGTTTGAGACAGCCCGGCAGTGCGCGCGTGCCCTCGGCTATGACTATGTGGAAGGTGAACAGCTACTCCAATTTCCCATCGAACGACTACTAGAACGCCTTGAATCCTTAGTCAGCAAGGGTGTCGCCGACAAACCGGTCGCACGGGCAGCGGTGCTTGGGACAGAGAAGCGCCCGATCCCGATGCTTTCCAAGCTGTGCGAAGAGTTCGAGGCTCTTGTTGTGGACGAGACGAAGGGCCTTTCACCCGAACAACTGCGCATCTGGCGCACGTCTCGTGCGCGGTCGGTCAAACAATTTGTCAGTCGCGTCGGCGATAAACCGTTGACCCATGTCACCGAGGATGACGGGTTGGATTACGTCGAATGGTGGCGCAGCCGTATCGCCGCTGGCAACGCCGTCGCAAAGAGCGCCAATCGCGACATTGGCCAAATTAGCCGGATGTTGAAGGATGTGAGCGTCAGGCGGCGCCTCAAAATTCCGGAGATCTTTAAAGGGCTTCGCCTGCGCGGGGAGACAGAGAACGCCCGCGTGCCCTTCGAAACAAACTTCATCCAAAACATCTTGCTCGCAGAAGGAGCGCTAGATGGACTCAATGAGGAGGCTCGTAGCGTGATCTACGTTATGGCTGATACGGGGCTTCGGCCATCAGAGGTGGTCAACCTGACGTCGGCAACGATATGCCTGGACACGCCGATTCCACATGTGAAAATTCTGCCAGAAGGTCGGCGGTTGAAGACGGAGGATTCAGAGCGCGAAATACCGTTGGTTGGCGTGGCTCTCGCCGCACTGCGTCTGCATCCAGACGGCTTTCCGCGATACCGCGACAAATCATCGAGTCTATCAGCGACGCTCAACAAATATCTGACCGAGAATAAGCTGCGACCCACGCGGGGTCATACGGTCTATTCGCTGCGTCACAATTTCAAGGACAGGCTAATTGGCGCGGAAGCTCCCGACAGTCTCATCGATAGCTTGATGGGTCACAAAACCTACAAACCTAAGTACGGAAAAGGGCCGTCGCTGGAGCTCAAACTCAAATTCTTATCGGCAATCGCCTTCAATCCACCACTGCGGTTGTAGCTTGAGAGCAATCGGCGCGCGCGATCTTTGGTGGTCTCCGCACGTTGCAGCCGCTCAAGTTCGGCTTCAAACCGCTCGTACATCGGCACATGCGCGTCGCCATCCATTTCAATGAATGCTGCGAGCAACATCAGAGCACGTTCAATGCGCTCGATCATGTATGCTGTTTCGTCTTTCATGCGCGTTGGCCAGTTGCATTATTTGATAGCTTTGATGGCATGCTCTCAGAAAGAATGTTCCATTTCAATCCGTTGGCGCATTGGTTCGCGGAGTTTCCAAAACATCACCAGAGGATCGAACGTGCTTCGTCGTTTTCCCGGATATTACTAGGCTATATTTTTAGTCTTCATGTAAGGAGCACGTTCCCAACAAACGGCCTCAGATGATGGTGCTTGGCCAATGCACATCTCTATTGACCGTTACCCAATATATCTGTATATCTCGACATATGGACGATGAAGCAACCATATCGGCGCTCTCTGCTTTGGCGCAACCAACACGGCTCGCGGTATTCCGCTTGTTGATCAGTCACGAGCCCGGCGGATTGCCGGTCGGTGAAATCGCGCAAGCCCTCGATGTTCCGCACAACACGATGTCGACCCATCTCTCGATCTTAGCTCGCGCCGGTCTCGTGAAATTCACACGGCACAGCCGGTCCATCGTGTACCAGGCAAGCTTGGATCAGTTGCGCGGAGTGGTGACATTTCTTTTGAAGGATTGCTGCGGAGGTCGCCCCGAAATTTGCGCCCCGCTCATCGCCGAACTCAACCCCTGTTGTCAGCCCAAAGGAGGCTCCCGCCATGTCCGTGCAAAAAAGTGATCGCGTCTATAATGTTCTGTTTCTTTGCACCGGCAATTCGGCGCGTTCGATCCTGGCTGAATCAATCTTGCGCAAAGAAGGTGCTGGCCGGTTCCAAGCCTTCTCAGCAGGTAGCCAACCCAAAGGCGCGGTGAACCCTTTCGCACTCAAAGTTCTGAGCAGCTTTGGCTATCCAACCGATGGCATGTCCTCGAAAAGCTGGGATGTGTTTGCTGGACCAGAAGCGCCGCAGATGGATTTTGTCTTCACGGTCTGCGACGACGCTGCCGGCGAGGCCTGTCCCTATTGGCCAGGGCAGCCAATGACCGCGCATTGGGGCATTGAAGATCCCGCCGCCGTCGAGGGAACGGATATTCAGAAAGAGGCGGCGTTCGTCACAGCGTTTCGCTACATGAAAAATCGCATTCTCGCTTTCACCAATCTTCCCCTCAAATCGATCGACGAACTCTCTCTCAGATCGAGACTTCGCGAGATTGGACGATTGAACGGCGCGTCGATCCCCACACCGAAAGCGGGTTGAGATGGCCGACATCAAGAACCCCATCGACATCGTCATCTATCACAACCCGGATTGCGGCACCTCTCGCAATGTATTGGGTCTGATTCGTAACGCCGGCTTGGAGCCGCACATCATCGAATATCTGAAAACGCCGCCGAACCGCGAACTTTTGATCTCGCTCATCAAGCGCATGGGCGTTTCGGTTCGTAGTGTGCTGCGCGAAAAAGGCACGCCCTTTGCCGAGCTTGGGCTAGGCGACCCATCACTCTCCGACGATCAACTGCTAGATGCGATGATGGCACACCCTATCCTGATCAATCGTCCGGTTGTTGTCTCGCCGCTCGGTGTCAAATTGTGTCGCCCATCCGAAGCGGTCCTAGATTTATTGCCGACAGCGCAGCGCGGCGCGTTTCAAAAAGAAGATGGTGAGCGTGTCATAGACGAACATGGCCGCCGTGTGGGGAATAATGGAAACGTTTGATCGCAATCAAAGACTGGCCGCCGAGGCTTTGGGCACTGGCCTGCTTGTCGCAACCGTCGTCGGCTCCGGCATCATGGCCGCCAAGCTTGCGGGCGGCAATATCGCACTTGCCCTTCTCGGCAATACGCTTCCCACCGGCGCAATTCTTGTCGTGCTGATCACGGTGTTGGGGCCGATCTCCGGTGCCCATTTCAATCCAGCCGTCAGCCTCGTCATGGCGATGCGTGGCGATCTTAGTAAAGCAGAACTCGTTCCTTTCATCATTGCGCAAATTATCGGCGGCTGTTTGGGCACCATGGCCGCGCATGCCATGTTCGACCTGCCACTGCTCCAATTTTCAACGACGGCACGGACAGGACCATCCCAATGGTTTGCCGAGTTTGTTGCCGCGTTCGGATTGCTCGTCACCATCCTTGGTTGCGTGCGGTTCAAGCCAGACTTTGTCGCGGTCGCTGTTGGGCTCTATATCACCGCCGCCTATTGGTTCACCGCATCGACCTCGTTCGCAAATCCCGCAGTGACGATCGCACGCGCATTGACAGACACGTTTGCCGGCATAAATCCACTGCATGTCGCTTCATTTATAATTGCGCAGTTGCTCGGCGCATTGGCCGGATGGCGTCTGATGGCTTGGCTCATCGGCGATCTTTCGAAGCAATCCGACCGTGCCAGCGGCGAAGGAACGAAATCTGTGTGAATGTCGACACGGTGGCGATGGCGACCCTTTCAAACGAAAACACCCGCGAGCTAAAAGCTCGCGGGTGTGATAGAAACCTAGAAGTCATTTTATTGCTGGGGCGTAGGTTCTGCCGCACCATTCACTTGCCGTCTTCGCTGTTGTCGGCGCACCATACTTTCATCTGGCAATTCGGATGCGATGCTTGGAGAAGCGATGCTTCTATCAGTGTCACCGCGTAAGACAACCGCGAGAACCGTTTCCGGCGTCGCAAGCAGCAACTTGCTCTGATCATTGCCGTCTCGGTCACGCCACAAGAGCCGCGTCGCAAATGCCTTGCTCGGAGTGAACCCGTCCGCTGGCTCGAAGGTCTCGACACGGAAGCCGATGGAAGGGTTGGTCGCGATCTGATCCGCTTCCAACACCCGGAACCCATGCGCCTCGGCAAAGGTCTGCGGTGTCTGTTCGGTGAGGATGCTTTCGCGATTGATCATCACGATGCGCGACTTGTAGTCCCGGCTCGTCTGTAGTTTGGGATTGGTCGAGGGATCATAGGGTTCGACAAACGCGATGTGCTCGATGGGGATCAGTCGCTTGCCGATAGTAATGACGTTGTTCATGGTAGGCCTCCTTCGTTGAGTGATTGAAGTCGGCCTCATCCTGCTGCTGCGCCCTGCCTCCGTTCAATGAGGAGGTCCGTCAATGGATGGGAACGATTGTCGATTGGTTCGCTCAATCCCCAAACATCGACTTCCGGCCGCCCGGCCTGATCGTCTAAAGATCTTTGTCAAATCGCGTCGTTCGTAGACAGGTTGATTGCGATTACGGTGTGCCGCATCGAGACAGTGCCATTTCCGTTTACGCATTGACGTCATGCTGCATCGCCCTTGTGTGACTAAGGACCTTTCACCGCAATATATTGTGGTTGATGCGAGATGGCCCTGGCGTACAAAAGAGATTCCCAAACATTCCTACGCATCCGAATGAATAATAATACAGTACTTATTGAATAACAAAACTATACGCTTTATGAATCGAATAATCCATTCGATCTGTCCTTTTGAAACTCGTTTAGCGGTGAAAATGTGTCGATCGTTGACATCAACACTTATATATGAGGAGGCCCTATGATGAATGTTCTTGCGACACCCATACACTCGACCGCCCCAATGCTTGTCAATGAAGCTCTTGCCGACGACGTACTACGTGGTGCCGAAGCGATTGCCGATTTCCTATTTGGCGATGCTACGCAAAGGCGCAAAGTCTATCACCTTGCGGGGACCTCCCGCCTTCCCATCTTCCGGCTGGGTTCGGTTCTGTGCGCGCGCCGCACAGTGCTGCTTCACTGGATCAATCAGCAAGAACAACGCGGCTATCGCCCGCCGCATAAGGCTGCCTAGAAATCATCCCCCTGGAGCCACCGTCGCTCGCACGCCCAGACAGGCGAGCGACGCGTGGCGGATGGGGGTGAAACGTCAACCCCCAGGTGAACCCCAGCACCTCATTTTACAGAGCAAAAAAAACGTCAAAAGCACGGCAAAGCACCCAACCGAGCAGGTTATC
>JANRLI010000012.1 GCA_033762625.1 Alphaproteobacteria bacterium | reverse complement strand
GTTGGATGGAACTGGATGAACTCCATATCTTGCAGTGGCAAGCCCGCACGAACAGCCATGGCGTTACCATCACCCGTGCAGGTATGCGCGGAAGTACAAGAGAAATACGCGCGGCCATATCCGCCCGTTGCAAGCACAACTGTTTGGGCGCGGAAGCGGTGCATGGTACCGTCATCCAAATTCCACGCCATCACGCCGCGACACACGCCTTCATCATCCATGATTAAATCCATGGCGAAGTATTCAATAAAAAATTCGGCGCTATGCTTTAATGATTGCTGGTACAGCGTGTGCAAAATAGCGTGACCGGTACGATCGGCCGCTGCGCAGGTGCGATATGCAATGCCCTTACCGTAATTGGTGGTCATCCCGCCAAATGCGCGCTGGTAAATCTTGCCTTCTGGTGTGCGACTGAATGGAACGCCGTAATGTTCCAGTTCAATAATCGCCGGAATAGCTTCGCGGCACATATATTCAATCGCGTCTTGATCGCCAAGCCAGTCGGAACCTTTCACCGTGTCATACATGTGAAAGCGCCAATCATCTTCACCCATATTGCCAAGTGCGGCAGAAATACCGCCCTGCGCCGCAACCGTGTGTGAACGTGTTGGAAATACTTTAGTGATACATGCCGTCTTCAAACCCTTTGCAGCCATACCAAAAGTTGCCCGCAAGCCTGCGCCGCCCGCACCAACAACCACAACGTCATAATGATGATCAACAATTTCGTAAGCAGGCATAGGTTTAGGCTTTCACAGGTTAGTTTTTGAGAGCGAGAGTAATGATGGAGAATGCGGCAACGGCAGCTAGCACAACGTGAACCAATTTATTAGCAACCAGAAGAACCGTTTTATAAAACGGCGAATGAATGTAATCTTCCATCACGGTTTGGAGACCATTGGCACTGTGATGCAATGAAAAACCTATAAACAGCAGCAGCGTGATCGCTTGCAATGGATGCTTCAGCCATTGCTGGATTGCAACCTGATCACCACCAACAAGGTCCAATACCGAGATAACAAACCAAAATGTCAGCGGGATGAGCGCAAAGGATGAAATTTTCATCATCCACCAATGATGGGTACCATCTTTAGCTGAGCCAAGGCCACGCACGCGGCCCAGATCACTGCGGAATGATTGTGATTTTGTGTTCATAAAAACCTCAGAACTTGAAAGGTAATTTTGGCAAGGCGAAGAACCATGCCATGCCGGTGAGTAGCAACGCGCATGCAATCACCAAAAGGTTTGTGCTATTTACGGTTTCTTTTTTTAAACCAACGCCTGCATCCCAAAGTAAATGGCGAACACCAGCGCAGAGATGATAAAATAATGCAAGGCTCCAGCCTGCCATGCAGACCAAGCCAACAAGTGACATGAACGCGCTTTGCCACCATTTAAAATATTCGGCATCATGTGCAGCGGCATACAGCCATGCGACGAGCACAACAGCGCCGCCCGTCAGCGCAACACCGGTTGCGCGGTGGGTGATGGATGTAATCGCTGCCAACGGCAAACGATAGACCTGAAGATGTGGAGAAAGCGGGCGCGGCCTTGCGGGTTTTGAAGCGCTGGACTTTGCGGGAGTATCACTCATTTTTGCTGGACTTTTAAGGAGTTAGAGGATGGGCATATACTTAAGGCCTTGATAAAATATGTCAATCACATTGAAAACCAATCGCTTGTTAAACCGCACATTGTTTTTTATAGTGCGATTCCTTTTTTAAGAACAACTCGCAACTTGGTAGTGGCCCCTCATGAATAAAGTGAACACCGATGCCGCCAGCGCCCTTAAGGGCCTTTTGAAAGACAACATGACCATAGCCGCAGGCGGTTTTGGATTGTGCGGAATTCCTGAAAATTGCATTGCCGCCATTCGTGAAAGCGGTGTTATGGGACTTACCATTGTTTCCAACAATGCTGGCGTGGATGGGTTCGGCCTTGGCCTGTTGATGGAAAAAGGTCAAATCCGCCGCATGATTTCATCCTATGTTGGTGAAAACAAATTATTCGCCGAACTTTATCTTTCCGGAAAGCTGGAATTGGAATTCAATCCGCAAGGCACACTGGCCGAGCGTATGCGCGCGGGCGGCGCAGGCATTCCAGCTTTTTATACTAAGACGGCGGTAGGCACGCCACTTGCCGAAGGAAAAGAAACCCGAGAATTCGATGGGGAAACCTATGTTATGGAGCGCGGCATCCGCGCTGACCTTGCGATTGTTAAAGCATGGAAAGGCGATAAGGAAGGGAATCTGATTTATAATAAGACTGCCCGTAACTTTAACCCGCTTTGCGCCATGTGCGCATCAGCAACCGTTGCCGAAGTTGAAATTCTTGTGGAAACGGGTGAATTAAACCCTGATCAAATCCACACACCGGGCATTTTCGTGAAGCGCATTTTCCAAGGCAAATCTTACGAAAAACGTATCGAACAACGCACCACCAGAAAAAAGGCTGCATAACCCATGGCATGGACACGCGAACAAATGGCTGAAAAAGCCGCACAGGAATTGCAAGACGGCTTTTATGTTAATCTTGGCATTGGTATTCCAACCTTGGTGGCAAATTACATTCCAAAAGGTGTTGATGTATCCCTGCAAAGTGAAAACGGCATGCTGGGTGTTGGCCCCTTCCCCTTCGAAGGTGAAGAAGATCCTGATTTAATCAACGCAGGCAAGCAAACCATTACTTCGCTGCCGCGCTCGTCCTACTTTGACAGCGCAACATCCTTCGCGATGGTTCGCGGCGGTCATATTGACTTATCAATTCTTGGCGCGTTGCAAGTTGCCGAAAACGGTGATCTTGCGAACTGGTTGGTGCCAGGAAAAATGGTCAAAGGCCCAGGCGGCGCGATGGATTTGGTCGCTGGCGTGAAGCGCGTGGTCGTAGTTATGGAACACACCGCCAAAGGCGAAGCCAAGATGGTGAAGCGGTGTAGCTTGCCATTGACCGGCCAAGGAGTTGTGGACCGTATCATCACCGAACTGGGAGTGTTTGACATTCAACCGGATGGTAAGCCGGGCTTTATTCTTCGTGAACTTGCCGATGGCGTAACGCTGGATGAAGTCATGAAAAATACAGCCGCAGACGTAGTTGTAGCGCTGGAAGCTGTTAAAAAAGCGTCTTAATACCTTTTTTCAATACGAAATTAAATAACTGCTTTATTCAATGCGTGCGGTGGTGCATTGATACATGCGCTTGTGCGCATAGCGAGTGGAGGAGAGTATGGCAACCCCGGCCGAACGCAAACCATTACCCGGCAAATTATTGCCCGATAGTTTATCAATAGACCAGTTCATCGACCCAATGCAGATCACAAAGCCCGCACAATTTAAAAAGCTTATTGCGGCGAATGCGTATGCGCTCACGGCTATATCTTCGATCGATACTGAAAAGGAAGCAATACGCGTTATCAATATCGTTGCCAATTTGAAATCTATAATTTCTTCTGAACGCACCAGACCCCTTTTGGAAAAACTGGACGAAGCGACACGTAAACAGTTTGATGACATTATGATTATGGTGATGACACCCGAAGCATTGCCCTATCGCTACTATGATGCGCACGGCAACGAAGCGCGTTTACGAAAACTTGCACTTGAAACCTTGCTTCAGGCACAAGGCGTAGATGCGCGCATGCATAATACCCGCCTGTGTTTTTCCGAAGTGGTATTGGATGTTGTACCCGGATTACTTCGTGCAGATCATGTCAGTGATCAGGTGAAACAAGGCATGGTGCAAGCATTGCTTGATCAACCGCGTGTTGCTGAGTTTACTCCGCATCTAGCTGGAATATTAAAAGACTTGGATAAAACGCCGCCTTATACGGATTATGATGGTCGTCCATACCCAAACCATTGGGCCCGTGATGCGTTGATCACACTGAGTGATATTGCGCGTCCTGATTTAACAGAATCACGTACCGGTCGATCCAAACCCACCAGCGCCCCGCGTTGAAGCGGAAAGTTCCGGCACTTCCTGCCAGTTGATGCGGGTATAAGTTGCAATGACCAGCTGTGCAATACGCATGCCGCGCGTAATTACAAAGGGCTCACTGCCCATATTCGCCAAAATCACTTTTATTTCGCCGCGGTAATCGGCATCCACCGTTCCGGGGCCATTCAACACACATAATCCGTTTTTAATTGTAAGGCCGGAACGTGCGCGGACCTGCGCTTCATATCCCGCTGGCAGCGCAATCGCAATTCCGGTTGGAACCAGCATACGTTGCATGGGCGCTAAAATCGTATCGGTTTCAACGGCAGCCAATAAATCCATTCCCGCTGATTGTTCGGTGGCATAAGCAGGCAGCGCTAAATCAGCCGCATGGGGCAAGCGCATTATTTGTAGGGGAATTTGCAACGGAATAGCTTGGGTCATATATCTCTCACTTAAAATAGGTGACAATTTTTTGTGTCAGCTTTTCAGCAACGTCTGACTTGGTCAGTTTATCCCATTTTTCCGGTTTCTTGCCACTGCTTAAGAAGAGAATCTGGTTGGTATCTGCACCAAATACCCCATTTGAAACATCATTGGCTAATAACCAATCACATTTTTTACGTACAAGTTTCGCGACAGCATTTTTTTCAAGGCTTTCGGTTTCTGCTGCAAAGCCGATGACCAGTTTGGGGCGTTTTTTATTCTGGCTGAGCGATAAAAGAATATCGGTATTTTCTTCCAGTATTAGCGTCGGCGTTTTTGTGCCCTTCTTGATTTTGCTAGTTTGCGTTTGCTTCACACGCCAATCGGCTACTGCAGCAGCGCATATCGCAATATCCGCAGGCAAAGCTGCTTGCACAGCTTTGTTCATGTCATCCGCCGATGTTACTGGCACTGTTTTCTTAATACTGCCGGATGGCGTTAACGCAGTTGGCCCATGAATGAGCGTTACGTCTGCACCGGCGGATGCGAGTGCATGCGCAATTGCAAAGCCTTGCTTGCCCGATGAGTGGTTGGAAATATAACGTACCGGGTCAATGGCTTCCACCGTAGGACCGGCGGTAATTATCACGCGCTTATTTTTTAAAGGTTGGCTTTTCAGCGCATTACGTTGTGCGAGCTTTTTTTTAATCGCTTCGAAAATTTCGGCTGGCTCGCTCATCCGGCCAACACCATCCTCATGGCATGCAACATCACCAGACGCTGGGCCGATGAATTCAACGCCGCGCTTCTGCAATGTCTTTACATTATCTTGTGTTGCGGCAGCGGCCCACATCTGCGGGTTCATGGCGGGCGTGCATAATATGGGCTTGGTATTCGCCAACACCAACGTGCTTGCCAAATCATCAGCTAATCCATAAGCCATCTTGGCCATAAAATCGGCTGATGCCGGCGCAATTACAACCAAATCGGAAATGCGGCTTAATTTAATGTGGCCCATTTCCGCTTCATCGGTCAGTGAAAACAATTCAGAATAGGATTTTTCTTCAGCAAGGGTTTGTAATGTCAACGCAGTTACGAATTGCGCGCCGCCCTTGGTTAGCACGGGAATAACGCGTGCACCATCTTTGACCAGCAGGCGGATAAGTTCCGGCGTTTTATAGGCAGCGATGCTACCTGTCACGATGAGCAAAATGGTTTTATTCTTCAACGACATCATATCAATATAGGCCGCAGGAACGGCTAATCAATTTTCTCGCCGGGATAAAGCCCCCATAGGCTTTCCCGCTTCATATAGCCTTTTACGCTATCAAATTCGATTTTACACCATTGTTCATCGCATTTCAAAGCCCTGCCTTGAACGCCTGGCTCGGCCTGTCCGCGAAGCGTTGAATTCGCTTCATTTTTCTTGAAAATGGGCTGCATGGTTTTGCCTACAACCAGCACCATGCGTTTGCCGGAAAGCGTTGCTTGATTAACCCAGCCTTCTGCGCCATGCACATCACGGATACGCCGCCAAATATCGAACTCAGCCGTTATTTCAACGGGCATGGCTTTGCGTTTGTAAACCCAGACAATCGGATAACGCTGCCCGGGGCCTGAACGCATATTCACATCATTACTACGCAAGCTTGCAAAACGCGGCACAGGAAGGCCTGTGCGTTTGACGGCGGAAGATAATCCGCCGCCTGTTTCAGTTGCATGAAGCAGTGGGGTAAAACACAGAATAAAACCTAATACTAAAAGCGAAAGCTTACGAAGCATTGATTTATGAACGTCCATAAGTGTCTTCGAACCTGATAATGTCGTCTTCCCCAAGATAGGAACCTGACTGCACTTCCACTACCATCAAAGGCAGTTTCCCTGGATTTTGCAAACGGTGTTTTGTGCCAACAGGCAAATAAATGGATTCATTTTCATGAATAGCGATTTCTTCATCGCCTTTGGTGACCAGGGCAGTTCCGTTAACAACGACCCAGTGCTCGCTACGGTGGTGATGGCTTTGTAAAGACAGCTTGCTTCCCGGATTGACCATGATGCGCTTAACCTGAAAGCGTTCACCTTCGCCCAAGCTTTCATACCAACCCCATGGACGATAAACACGGCGGGCATGCTGCACTTCCTGACGCTTTTTGGTTTTAAGCTTATCAACCACCAGTTTTACATCCTGTGCGCGCTTCATATCCGCGACCATCACCACATCATCCATAGTTATAATGACAAGGTTTTCAGCGCCAAGCGCGACGGTTAAGCGTCCATCGCTATGCACATAGCAGTTTTTGGTATCTTCCAGCAGCGTATCGCCCTTTGCGACATTTCCTTGCTCGTCTTTCTTGGTGATATCCCACATGCTCTGCCATGAACCGATATCGTTCCATGCCATGTCCACCGGAACCACGGCAGCTTTTCGGGTTTTTTCCATAATCCCAACGTCAATTGAAATGGATGGCACTTTGGCAAAGGCATCTTTATCAAGACGAATGAAATCGAGGTCACGTACAGCTTTGGTTAGTGCATCATGCACCTTGGCCATAATTTCTGGCTGCAAACGGGTTAGTTCTTCCACCATGCTGCGCACGGAAAACAGAAACATACCGCTATTCCACAAGTAACCCTGCTTTACAAAGGTTTCAGCCTTCACCACATCCGGCTTTTCAACAAACAATGAAATGCTGCGAACAGATCCTACGCCAACCCCATCACCGGGTTTGATATACCCATACCCGGTTTCTGCGCGTTGCGGCAAAACGCCAAAGGTCGTAAGATAACCATCCGATGCGGCAAGCGCGGCATCTTTGCATGCCTTGACAAAAGCAGGCACATTCCCAACGGCATGATCGGTTGGCATCAACAGGAACAATGGATCGGGATCTTCCTTGGTTGGCGCAAGGAATTGTGCGGCAACCGCGGCAACCGCAGCGGTGCTGCGCGGGCTGGGCTCCAGCAAAATGGCGTGTGGCTTGATATTTAATTCACGCAATTGTTCGGCAATCATAAAACGGTGTTCTTCGGCGCAAATGATAATCGGCGCCGCAAAAACGGATGTATCGCTTACGCGCAATACAGCATCTTGCAACAAGGTATGCTCGGTCGTCAGTTTTAAAAACTGTTTTGGAAACAGTGCGCGGGAAATCGGCCAAAGGCGCGTGCCCGACCCACCAGACATAATGACAGGATGAATTTTTGACATGGATTATATTATAGAGGGTTAGGTGTGGAGGTCTAGAATTATTCGCCGCGCATTAATGTGGCGGGTTCGCTCACCGTATCGCTGGCTGAAAGGCGTACTCGAATATCAAACATGCGTTTTACAAGATCGCGCAGCGCTTCATCATCGTTATCGCGGTCATGCGCAGCGCCAGCATCGACCATGGATTGAAATTCTTCCAAATCAGGGAACAAATAGCTTTCGGTTTTCAGACGATTAAACCATAAACGCACAAAGTTGCGATCACGCCATGACAAATCAAAGAAATCATCCGTTAAGTCTTCAAGGCGGCGTTCTGCATAAGGCAATTCCGCTTCACGTTTTTCATCAAGCACACTGTTAATATCGGTAATTGTTTTTTCAAAGCGTTCCAGTTCTTCGGCATTGGCAAAGCCACGTGCGACACGGTTAAAGATGGCCTGCAAGCGCCCCAAACGGCGCTGCAATAGCGGGATCAGATGTTTGCGGCTGGTGCGTGCTATATCCTGTCTTAAAAAACGCGCTTCTTCAGATACCTGGCGAATAACTTCACTATCATCAAGGCTATCTTTGAGGATTTCTTTTTGATCATCAATTCTGTCTTTCAATAATTGGATATCGGCACCTGCCGCAGGACCAATCGCTGCCGCCAAATCACCCCAATCTTCTTCGGCTTGTTTCAACATTGCCTTGGAAAACGGAGTTCCATGCTTGGCGTCATAGGCAATCGCAGCCGATTGCGGCGAATAAAAACGCGGTGTAATCAACTCAATTGGGTCTTCTTCTTCATCGAAGGCTTCCCCTTCCTCGTGCTCCTTGCCATCGTCTTTATGTGCAGGCAAACGCACGGTGGAGCGCAAAATGCCGCTTTCATCCATTTGCCAATTAAAGGTCACAGGCTCCCCTTTGCGGATGATGTAGCCTTCCGGCAAATCATTACCCGTAATAAAGAACGTACCGATACAGAGATTGAGTTCTACTTTTTCAGGATACTCTAATTGAAATAATTCGAGTGCCAACGCATTTGAAGAACCTGCTTTCAAATCGCGCGCGGCGCGGAAAATTGCCTTACCTTCGGCAGGCAATTGCGTGCCTTTGGTAATAAGCGGATCGAGTACATTTTCGCCAGCCTTGCGGTCAATCAATTTAACGGCAATGGTTTGCGCGGCAGGAATTTGTGCAGCAGAAGCTGCTGTGCGTGTCACGGTAATCTTGCGGTCGCCATGTGGCAGCGGGTCACGCTGTTCATCAAATACTGAAATAGTAAAATCGTTCTTGCCGATGTGTGGCAATGGCAGTGTAAGCGTTAAACCATCTTCCAGTTTGTAAAGCGGGGACTGCCATTCGTCGTTTTCATCGTTGCGGAATGCGCGCATCCAGCGCGCCTTGGCAGGTTTAGCGCGCAATACCACGCGTACGTTGGCTTTATCGGCGCCGGTACGCGCTGAATAATCAAATGCCAAATCAAGGCCGGTTTGTTTTTTATCAACTTCTACACGCGCTTCCTTGGGTTTTGGTTTGGCTTGTAATTTTTCGGCCACAGGTTGTGCTTCACCATCCTTTGTTGGCTGGGCCTGCACCACATTTTCCCATGTCAGGCTTTCGGCATGATAGGCAGCGCCAATCGCCACTGCGGTCATCGGGTCGATCTTCAAATCCACCGGCACTTTCAATGCATCGCTGACCATTTCCTTAATCAGCGGAATACGTGATGGACCACCGATGAAAACGATCGAATCCAAATCTTCAGTCTTTAATTCTGCTTCTTCAAGAACGCTGCGGATTAAATCAATCGTGTTGTTAACAGGTGTTTTAATCAGGCTTTCGAACACGGTTCGGGTCAATGTTGCATCAATGAAGATATCTGTGCCTGCGGCATCCTTCATGCGCACTTCTTCTTCGCTGGCAAAAACCTGTGTTTCTTCAACAAGGCTTAAATCAATCTTGGCGCGTTCAGCCGCCAGCGACGCAATACGCATCAGACGCGAATATTCCTTATTGCGGAAAAAATCTTCGGGAAGGTTATAGGTTTCTTTAAGCCATGGGCGCACGACTTCATGCACTATCATGCGGTCAAAATCGCGCCCACCCAGCATGTTGATGCCTTGATGCGATACAATTTTTACCTCGCCATCTTTGCTATGCGCAAGGGCAAGGTCAAACGTGCCACCACCCAAATCGTAAATCAGAAAATGTCCTTCGCGCGGCGTACCTGCCATGGCGGCCATCGCGGCTGCAACCGGTTCTTGCAATAATGCTACTCGTTTAAGGCCAGCCATTTCAGCAGCGCGCAAGGTTGCTTCTGACTGCATCTGGTTGAATGCAGCAGGAATAGTAATCACCACACCATCAATTTCCTGTTGGCCGATTTCAGTGAAGACCTGGCCTATCAGCTGCTTGATGATTTCTGCGCTACATTCTTCGGGAGTAAGCGATACTTCTGCGCCGGGAATTTCAATTTTTGTATTGGTACCCATCAAACGCTTAAAGCCTGCCGCAACATTTTCCGGCGAAATAAATGCCTGGTCATGTGCGCGGCGGCCAAATAACCGGTGGCCGCGCTTATCAATATAAATCATCGAAGGCAGCGTTTCCCCGCCGTCAGCCGGACGGAAGATGCGGATTTTGGAATCCAGCAATCCTGCGACGACACTATTGGAAGTGCCAAGATCAATGCCAAGATACAGCGACAAGAAAAATCACTCGAGGAATAGAAATAAACGTAAGAAGGCCAACAGATTAGCCCAAAAACATTTAATAAAATCAAAAAGGTGGTTAAAAACCGCGCGGCGGTGCGGCAACCTTAATCAACTGTTTAGCTAATATTTACGCATCATTAGCGGTTTAATTGAACCTGCTGCAAAACAACATGGTGAATACGTCAACTTTGATGATTTCTTAAAAAGTCCCTAAGCACATGAGTGGTATGATGAGGACATATTGAAATTTATTTTGAAGGGGATTTGCCGTGAGTGTTTCAGCAACATCATCGAAAATTGTCACGCCGCCCAAGACCATTTTGCCCCCGCCCCAAGCTGCACCGCCACCAAAACCTCCGATCATCAGCACAGGCCAGCAAGCAACACCTGATCGTGGCAGCAAGTTGGATATCAGAACATAACCGTTCGCGCGGAATGCCGTGCACAAGAAACCCCGGGTGATAAGCCCGGGGTTTTGTTATACAGATTAGTTTGCAGTTTGGTCGATGACCTTGCCTGCTCCATCGCCACTTTCAATTTTAATGGCACGTGGTTTTTTGGCTTCAGGCACTTCACGTTTCAATTCGACATGAAGCAAACCATCCTTCAGGCTTGCGCTGATAACTTTCACATGATCAGCAAGCTGGAAGCGGCGCTCGAAGCTTCGGGCAGCAATTCCACGATGCAGATACACACGTGCATCAGCAGCGTCATCACTGGTCTGCTTGCCTGTAACAAGCAAGACATTATCCTGCGTCACAAGATTAAGTTCACTTTCACTAAAGCCCGCCACTGCCATAGTAATGCGATAGGCATCGTCATTCAGCTTTTCGATGTTATAGGGCGGATAGCTGGGTACGGCCTCATCGACCTTCATCGCGCTGTCGATAAGACGCGAGAGATTGTCGAAGCCAATCGTTGAACGGAATAAGGGTGTTAAGTCATAGGTGCGCATAATATCCTCCTAAAAGCGATATGCGGTTGAAGCCACCACAATGGTCAGCCTCTGTATGTATGAACCACAACCCCATCATGGGCATTGCAGCTACATCATTAATTATAATTTTGGGTAGGCCATTTTCAAGAGGCAAAATTTGTTATTTTTGCAACTTAATTCTGCCAAAAGGGTAAATCTGTTTTGATTTAACCATGTGATCAAATACGCCTATATATTCCTTATAGTTTAATTTTCCCATATCCTGCGGCGTAAGTGCATCAAGCGCTCCATCAACATTCATAAACGTGCCGAGCTGGCTTTTATACTTTATTAAAACTTCCGCGGCGCAATCCGGAAAACCGAAATACTCAAACAGGGCAGCCTGTTTCAAAATCTGTTCGGGGGTTGGAATAAACCCTGTTCGGGTTTCATAATCGGGCGCACCCAGATCACGGAAATAAAACGCATCACACCAGCTGATCTGCCCTTTTTCGGTTTGCGCGGGGTCATGCCCTTCAAAGGCACGCGGCATAACGGCGCGGCTGTATCGGAACACACGCATATCGAAAACTGAGAACCCATTCGCCTGCAATAATTTATCCGTGTTACGCCATAAATTTGATTCATCGCTTTGTGGACCATTAATTGCACATTCCACCTGCAACCCCAGGACGGTTCTGGAAAGCAACCGTTGCGCACCTTTTAAAATCGGAAAATCGAAACCATCGGTGTCGGTTTTAATAAAATCCACATGGGTCAGATTTTTTTGCTGCACAAATTCATCGAGCATCATCTCGTGCAACACGGCCTGCTTGGTAGCGGCTGTCTGCTTAACATGCTGTGCAGAAAAAATCCCCAGCGTCGTGCAGGCTTTATGACCGGAACTGCGTTCGATAATATCGCTGCTTGGTATGTCGGTTGGCTCAACTGCATCCTTGGGGCCGACCATTTTAATGTGATAAAATTCTGCGCCTTGGGGTTTATCAGCTGCGGCGTTTAGCCGCGCGATTTCATCCTTTTCCAAATCGAAGCCAAACCCCGCAAGATTACCCGCAAAATGCTGGCCTAATGGATGCAGCCCGCCGTGGCATCCCACATCCAGCAACACGAAGGGTGTTTGCCGGAATTGGCTTAATGTTTGGATGAATTGGATGAAAGGAAATTTCTGGTTTGTCATACACGGCAATCTTGCAACTTAACGCTACACGAAACAAGATTTTTATAATAAAGATAAGACAACCGCATCATAAAGATGATAGATAAACCTATGCAAAAAAATCCAGCCGATTTCGTTCCTCTCCTTCACAAACTGGCCGATGCCAGCGGCGATGTCATCCGCCCCTATTTCCGCAAGGTCGGTTTTGAAAACAAAGAAGATGAAACACCCGTAACGGTTGCCGATAAGGGTGCAGAAGAAGCCATTCGTGCCATTTTGAAAAAAGAACGTCCGGATGATGGTATTTTTGGTGAAGAATTTGGCAGCCACAATATGGACGCCGAATGGAGCTGGGTGATTGATCCCATCGACGGTACCAAAGCTTTTATTCGCGGCATGCCGGTTTTTGCAACGCTGATTGCCCTTACCCATAAAAAGAAATTCGTCATGGGTGTCATTGACCAGCCGGTGTTAAAGGAACGCTGGATTGGCGGCAACGACCACCCGACCACCTTCAATGGTGAGCGCGTAACTACACGCAACTGCACCGATGTTTCAAAAGCCGTATTAAACGCAACCGCCCCGGGCATGTTTACAGGCAAGAACGAAGCCTTCGGCAAAAAATTCAAACCGCTGGAAGATGCTGCCAAATACTCGCTTTGGGGCGGCGATGCCTATGCGTTTGGTCTTGTTGCCAGTGGCTTTATCGATATCCAGATTGATACCAGTTTAAAATTATATGATTACGCGGCATTGGTACCCGTTATTGAAGCGGCAGGCGGCGTTGTAACGGATTGGCAGGGCGGCACATTGGATTTTGATAGCGTGCAAACACAGCACGGCTGTGTTCTAGCTACCGGCAACCGCACATTGCACACACAAGCACTCGCGCTGCTGAAATGAAAATTATCACTCTTATAATTGGTGTGCTTGGGCTTGGTTTTGCTGCATGGCTTGTTATCCATGAAGGACCAGAACTTATTTTTAAAACCTTTGCAGCTGCTGGTTGGGGTGTAGCAGTCGTATGTCTCTTGCATTTTCCGCACATGGCGATTGCGGGGTATGGCTGGCAATTATTATGGCCCAAACACCGTCGTCCCAATCTGTTGTTGTTCGTGTGGGTGTTATGGGTACGTGAAGCGGTCAATACACTATTACCCGTTGCACGTATCGGCGGCGAAGTAGCATCGCTTGGCATCTTGACCAAATCGGGCATGCCCATGGCGTCAAGTGTTGGTAGTTTAGTGGTTGAAACAACCCTATCGGTGCTTACCACCTTTATCTTTGTTATCATGGGCCTTTGGGTTTTTTCCGAGCGCGTGCCGGAACAGGGCATGTTCCTGCAATGGGCACTTGGACTTGGGGTATCGGCCCTGATTTTATGCGGTCTGATGTTATTACAACGTGCGGGCGGGTTTCAAATCATCGCTAAGCTGATTAACAAGGTCGCACACGATAAATTTAAAACACTCAATCAATCGGGGGCTAAGCTGGACCGCGCCGTCATGGCTTTTTATTCACGACCAAAACGTGTATTGGGCTGCACGCTGTGGTCATTTGCGGGTTGGTGGGTTGGCGCATTTGAAATTTGGATAGCTTTACAATTTCTTGGCCACCATGGACCGTTTACGGATGGCATCATTCTGGAAGCAATGATCATGGCAACAGGCAGCGCGGCATTTTTTGTCCCCGCCAGCATTGGCGTACAAGAAGGTACATTATTAGTATTTGGCCAGATGCTGGGAATACCAACTGAAGTATGCATCGCACTTGCCTTGATACGCCGCACACGCGATATTCTCGTGATGGCACCCGGTTTGCTTATCTGGCAAATTCAGGAAGGCAAAGGATTGTTCAAAAAACTTAATGCACAAAAAGCCTAGAGATCTATAAGTTTTTTGGATTTTATTATCATACTGCCTGCATTAATTACATCGACGGTGCTGGCATTCACCAAACGCTCCGCCTCTTGTGCATCGACGATGTGCATTTTTATTTTTGCATCGTTCAGCAGCATATCCTTGGCGCGTTCCAGCTCCAGCGGCACTGCCCAACGCAGATCTGTTTTACCAACACTGATAATCATTTCGCCAATCCCCGCCTGGATCATCGCTGTCGCAGCTCGGCATTCCGGCGGCGCATCCATCAAAATACTTTTTCCGCCTAGCGCGATACCTTGTTTGGCACACTGCAATAATGTTTTAACAACAGGCTGCTCTATCCAATCGCCGCTTTCAGGTTTAGTAGCGCGTGAAATTTCGCTTACATCGCCTGATGACCACCGTGCCTGCGGCAGCAATTCATCATAGACTTTCTTAAGCTGCAATTCGGTGCGGGTGATATCGGCGTTCTTGAGACTTCGTTCTTTATCACGGTAGATGCTGAGTTCCACCTTATGATCATATGCCAAATCAAAACTGCGTAGCATATCATCGCGCCAATCCTGACGTTCCAGCAATGCTTGTTCGCTAAACACCACACGTTTGAAACCTGTTGCAATCAACACGCGCATACAGCCGGGGCATGGCGGATGCGTAACATAGGCGGTTGCCTTGTTGCATGCGTAGCCGTCGCGAAGCGCATGAAAAACACCCGCGCATTCCGCATGCAGATGATAAAAATCTTTCTGGCCTTTACTCCAGCGCTCTCTCGTTTCGGTGATGCCGATTGGAAACCCGTTATGCGAGCGTGCAATGCGATGACCTTTGGGGTTAATCGCAACAAAGCCCACACGGGTTGCATAAAAACTACCGCGCGCAGCACGTTCTGCCGAAAGCAAATGCTTTAAATCAACACTGCGGTTGGTAACAGTGACGACCCGTTTGATGCGGGGGTCATTCAGAATATCTTCCATAGTTGCCCTAATAGACTTGCCACAAAAATTATAAAGGGCAGGATAGTTTTGCAAAACAAGCTTGATGATTGGTAAAGACAGATAAAACTGCTAAAAACAAGCTTGTTTTAAGAGGTTTGTCGTTTATCTTACCCGCATGGAACCATCCGAATCCCCTATTCATGCTCCCGAAATCAATCGTGAAGGCTTGACATGGCTTAATACCGACAGGCCGTTTTCACTGTCCGATTTACGCGGCAAACTGGTCATACTCGATTTCTGGACCTTTTGCTGCATCAACTGCATCCATATTCTTCCAACCTTGCAAAAAATCGAGGCGGCCTTCGGACATGAGGTGATGGTTATTGGGGTCCACTCACCAAAATTTTCTGCCGAAAAAGATATTGAAAAAGTAAAGCAGGCCATTGCACGATATGATATCCGCCACCCTGTTATCCATGACCCCAAGCATATTTTATGGGGGCATTACAATGTGCACGCATGGCCAACCATGGTGTTTATTGATCCTCTCGGCTACATCGCTCATGTAAATACTGGCGAGCCTGAACCCTTGCATCTTTTGAATACCATACGTGACGCATTAGATGTTTACGACGAGAAAGCCGTTTTAAAACCATCACCCTTTTCATGGAAACAGCCTGAAACAAAACCGGGTACGCTGCGTTTTCCAGGTAAAATAAAAAAAATGCCCGGCAAAATAAAACAATGGATGGTGGCCGATAGCGGCCACCACCAGATTGTGTTGTTTGATGACAATGGCGGCGAAATCGAGCGCTATGGCGCCGGGCGTGCAGGTTGTGATGATGGCAATAAAACCCATGCCTGCTTTAATTCCCCGCAGGGGCTTATTGCCAATAATGATTCCATCTATGTCGCAGACACAGGCAATCATGCCATTCGCCGGATTGACCGTAATACAGGTGAAGTGACCACGTTATCCGGCACAGGGTTGCGCGGCATGATGCTGATAAACAAATTTGAAAAAGCATTTGGGCGTGCGCTGGCCTCCCCGTGGGATTTAGAGATTAAAAACAACATCCTGTTTTTCAGCAGCGCAGGCACACACCAAATCGGTGCGATTGATTTGGTGGAAGGCGTTGTGCGTGTAGTTGCAGGCAGCGGCATTGAAGGCCTGCGCGATGGAGAGCCTTTGGTTGCGGATATGGCGCAGCCATCCGGCCTCGCGCTAAACAGTGATATGAGCAAACTGTTTTTTACCGATAGCGAGACATCAGCCATTCGTTTCATCGACATGGATGAAATTAAAATCCGCAGCATTATCGGGAAAGGGTTGTTTGAGTTTGGTCATGATAACGGCCCGATACAGGATGCAACGATGCAGCACCCGCTCGGGCTTTGTATGTTAGATGATGATCGCATTCTGGTGGCTGACAGCTATAACGATGCGCTTCGTCTGATTGATATGAACACACGGCAGGTAAGCGACATAGACAATCATGAATGGAATTGCACGGATGAGATATGCCTGCCCTTTAATGAACCTGCAGGCATTTGGGCGGATGGCGAAAACCGGATTTTGGTCGCGGACACCAATAACCACCGTATTGTCGAAATCCGCCGTGATTTAAAAACACGCCGGAAATGGGCTTAAAAAGGTTGCTTTTTTGGGCTGATTCAACTGCCTTAATATACGGGTTGATGGAAAGGCTAAAAGCCGTTATCCCATTTATCTCTGAATTCTCCGGCAAATCTCACCCCTAATACGATAGAAAAGACATGAAATTCCCCATTCGCCTTTTTCCTGAAAATACCTCTATCGATTTTGTTGCCAAGCGGCAGATTGCGTTCATCATTACCGCGCTCATGGTGGTAGCAGCGATTGTGTTACTGTTCGTACCGGGTCTGAATTTCGGCACCGATTTTAAGGGTGGTATTTTGATTGAAGCGCGTTCCAACGACGTGGTTGATGTCGCGAACTTGCGAAAAACACTAGATAGTCTGGCATTGGGCAGCGTTGAATTACAGGAATTCGGCACGAACAAAGATGTGCTTATCCGCATGGAACGTCAAGATGGGGGCGAAGAAGCGCAAAACAAGGCGATTGCAAAAGTACGCGAAACCATGGGCAGCAGTTATGAATATCGCCGCGTGGAAGTAGTTGGCCCGCGCGTGGGAGAGGAATTGCGTCATGCTGCTATTCTTGCACTTGGCCTTGCCATGCTGTTCATCGGCGCCTATGTGGCATTCAGGTTTGAGTGGCAATTCGGCGTTGCCGCTGTGATCGCAACTTTCCACGACGTATTCGTAACCATTGGTCTTTATGCTGCGCTTGGCCTTGAGTTTGATTTGACGGCGGTTGCTGCGCTACTCACCCTTGCTGGTTATTCCTTGAACGATACCGTGGTGGTGTTCGACCGTATTCGCGAAAATCTGCGCAAACATAAGAACGCAACACTTAAAACCATCATCAATGATGCGGTTAATCAGACCCTGTCGCGTACCTTGATGACATCGCTAACCACTTTGTTGGCCATCGTGCCGCTGACATTGTTTGGCGGCCCTGCGCTGCATGGGTTCTCGGTTGCAATTACATGGGGTATTGTGGTTGGAACTTTCTCGTCCATTTATGTGGCAGCTGCATTACTGCTGTACATGAAACCACTGCGCGGCATTCCATCGGGAATTGGTAAAGCAACCGAAGTTGCTGCTTAAAAAATATTATAGGGGTAAGGCAGCTCGATAATGTGCTTGGTAAAGAGCATGCCGATGTTCAGACCCAAAAACAGAAATGGGGCAAAGTAAACCTTGCTGATGCGTTTTTGGAACAGGTAGCAAAGCCCAATCCAGATAATCGCAAGCCATGAGCCAATAAACCATGCCAGCACAGCCGGCAGCGCGCCAAAGGTTACAACGGCAAGCGCTGTCCATTTCGCATCGCCCATGCCAATCGCATCTTTTTTGAAAAAGCGATACCAGAATTCATTGAATGCCCATAACAGCGCCCATAACCCGAGACCAAACGCAAGATTAACAATCGCATCACCATAGCCCTTGGCAAAAAAGCGTCCGGTGATAATAGCGATTGCACCGATTAATAGCGGAATATTGGGAACAATACCCGTGCGGGCATCCCAAGCAGCAGTCGCAAATAATATAATCATAATGCCCAGCGGCAGCCATGGCGCGAAAGGCCCAGAAAACATGGTGTTAAACAAGACCGACATCATTTCTGATGAAGTGAGCTGTTCCATTAGGGGGAGCAATCCGGGCTGGCCGTCAGGGTTGGTTTGGTAATCCACAATATGAAGCGCTGCGATGTGCTGTTTGCATCATACGTTACTTCATTCGCCGAAAAGGACGCTGCTGCCTCAAGCAACCCTGCGCGCATTGATGAATCATTAACTGTTGATGCAAGCGGCTGTGTTCGAATACAACGCCCGCCGCTATCTCCTGCATTCACGTAATACCAGATATCAAATCCTGATGTGGGTGGCGGCAATAAAGCTGGCGCTTGTCCGGTCCATAAATTTTGAATGCCAGCGCCAAATGACGGGCAGTTCAAATTTTCAACTGGCGTCCCCGAACCCGAACTTGTTGGATAAAAAGCCGTTGGGTCAATCGGGCTACATCCGGGGCGTGACCAACCTGTGCCAGGGATGAATGTGTTGTTCGAACAATCCAGTTTTTTGTTATCAATCCCGTTACTAAAACAATCACGGATTTTGGTTGCAATCAACAATCCTTGAGATTTTAAATCCGCGGTTGAGCGGTCAATTGAAATGAGCGAGCTAAGGTTATTATTACCGCCCACACCCATAGCAACGGATACCACCGCAAGCAACGCAAGGCCGAATAAAATCATTCCAATTGCAATACCTGAATCGTTTGATAAGCGCTTTTCCATAAGACCTTACTTTAGCTAGAGCAATCGGCGCTAACCGTGCCGGATGGCGCGGTTATCCAAAGAATGAAACGCTGCGATGAGCTGTTGGGATCATAGACCACTTCTTGACTCGAAAATGCGCCTTGAACCTGTGCAAGGCCGGTTTTAATACCTACGTCATTCGCGTTGCCAGCATTTGGTTGAACGCGAATGCAGCGCCCGCCCGTTGGGCCAGCATTCACATAAACCCATTTATCAAACCCGGGGCTTGGTGGTGGGAGCGTCGCGGCATGTGCGCCGGACCACAAGCTGGTGCGTGTATCAGGCAAGGTGGTTCCTTCGGCTACGAACGCCATGCAGTGCAAATCTTCAACCAGTTGCGGGGTTGCACCAAAGCTTGCGCCGTTGGCACCTGCATAAGGATATTTATCGCCAAGTTCGCCACGGTCGAAGGAATATTGATTACATTCCAGAATTTTGCTGCGGATAAGATTGGCCTGGCTTTTGATATTATTGCGCACGGTATCCGACACAATTGTACTGCCTACCGTATTACTACCCGCCGACATGGAGACACCAATCACAGCAAGCAGCGCCACAACAAACAAGATTACGCCGATGGCAATGCCGGCTTCAGAAGATGCGCGCGGAGCAACAGGAGTTTGAGAAACGGAAGCTTGGGGGACATGCAGCATTGGTTTCCGCCTTTTGAAAGAGACAGATGAATTTAAGATACCAATTGCTAATAGAAGCTTACTAAAAATCGAATCAAACGCCAATTAACCTTGAATAACAAGGCCATGGTCATCCGCTGTGACTTTTAATTGCTGACCGTCACGTATCTGCCCTTGTAACAATAGTTGCGCGAGCGGATCTTGCAGGCTGCGTTGGATAACGCGTTTGAGTGGCCGCGCGCCATACACGCTGTCATAGCCCGTATCTGCAAGCCATGTTTTGGCTTTCTCATCCAGTTGCAGTGTAATGTTGCGATCCGCCAGAAGCTTGTGCAGACGCTGCAATTGCACATCGACAATACCTGCCATGTTATCGCGGGTTAAGCGGCGGAAAAGCAGGAGTTCATCAAGACGATTGAGAAATTCAGGACGGAAATGTTTGCGTACTGCATTCATCACTGCGTCGCGTATTTTTCCTGAAATACCATCTTGTTCTTCACTTTCCTGCGCCGCAAGAAATTCCGAACCCAGATTGCTGGTAAGAATAATAATCGTGTTGCGGAAATCAACCGTGCGGCCTTGCCCATCGGTCAGGCGGCCATCGTCCAGCACTTGCAATAAAATGTTGAACACATCGGCGTGCGCTTTTTCAACCTCATCAAACAACAACACCTGATATGGACGACGACGCACAGCTTCGGTAAGTACGCCGCCTTCTTCATATCCGACATAGCCTGGCGGCGCGCCAATCAAACGCGCAACGGCATGCTTTTCCATATATTCCGACATATCAATGCGCACCATGGCGGTGTCATCATCGAACATAAATTCAGCCAATGCCTTGCAAAGCTCGGTCTTACCAACACCTGTCGGCCCAAGGAACAGAAAGGAGCCAATCGGGCGCTGCGGATCCTGCAACCCCGCGCGCGCGCGGCGCACTGCGTTTGATACAGCTGCCACCGCTTCATCTTGCCCGATCACGCGCAGTTTGAGCTTATCTTCCATCTTCAGGAGTTTTTCGCGCTCCCCCGTCATCATTTTATCTACGGGAATGCCTGTCCATTTGCTCACGACCTCGGCGATGTTTTCTTCATGGACTTCTTCTTTCAGCATCGCGTTTTCTTCGGTGTGCTCGGCTGTTTTCAAGCGTCGTTCCAAATCAGGCAAGACGCTGTAGGTCAGCTCGCCTGCGCGGTTATAATCCCCTTTGCGCTGCGCTTGTTCCAATTCATTTTTAGCGCGCTCTATTTCCTCTTTGATGCGCTGCGATGATTTCAGTTTGTCTTTTTCCGCTTTCCAGCGCGCAGATAATTCCGATGATTGCTGTTCAAGCGCGCCAAGCTCGGTATCTAGTTTTACCAGCCGTTCCTTTGATGCGGCATCAGTTTCTTTCTTCAATGCTTCGCGCTCGATGCGCAATTGCATAATCTTGCGATCCATTTCATCAATTGCTTCCGGCTTGCTGTCCACCTGCATACGCAGGCGCGACGCGGCTTCATCGATTAAATCAATCGCTTTGTCTGGCAAGAAACGATCAGAGATGTAACGGTTGGAAAGCGTTGCTGCGGCGACCAACGCGCTATCGGTAATGCGCACGCCATGATGAAGTTCGTAGCGTTCTTTGAGCCCACGTAAAATGGAGATTGTATCTTCCACCGTTGGCTCAGAGACAAACACAGGCTGAAAGCGCCGCGCCAATGCAGCGTCTTTTTCAATATGTTTTCTATATTCATCCAGTGTGGTTGCGCCAACGCAGTGCAACTCGCCGCGCGCCAATGCAGGTTTGAGCATGTTTGATGCATCCATTGCGCCATCGCCCTTGCCTGCACCGACCAGCGTGTGAAGTTCATCGATGAACACAATGATTTCACCAGCAGCGGCGCTGATTTCCTGCAAAACCGCTTTCAGACGCTCTTCAAATTCGCCGCGGAATTTTGCACCCGCAATTAATGCGCCTAGATCCAGCGATAGCACACGCTTATCCTTCAGATTTTCAGGAATATCACCTTTGATAATACGCTGCGCCAGCCCTTCGACAATCGCGGTTTTGCCAACACCGGGCTCGCCAATCAGCACAGGGTTGTTTTTGGTGCGCCGTGCCAGCACCTGCATCGTACGGCGAATTTCATCATCGCGGCCAATCACAGGATCCAACTTGTTTTCGCGTGCCGCTGCGGTTAAATCGCGCGTGTATTTTTTTAGCGCTTGATAGCCCTGCTCTGCATTCGCGCTGTCGGCCTTGCGGCCTTTTCGCAAACCTTCCACCGCGCCATTTATATTTTGCAAGGTCACGCCCGCTTCATTCAACTTTCGTGAAATGGTAGAAGGTGATGCAAGGAGGGCTTGAAACAAACGCTCTGCGGTTACGAAACTATCCCCGCTTTTTGCTGCAATATCTTCTGCACCCGTTAAAATACGCGCAACTTCCGGCGCCATATAAAGTTCTTCGCTGCCAGTGATTTTTGGAAGCTTTGCCAATTCAGCATCCACCATTATCATTACGGCGCCTGGGTCACCGCCTGACGAGCGGATAAGGTTATTCACCAGCCCTTCGCGATCTTCCAAAAGCGCCTTTAAGAGATGTTCCGGCACAAAGCGTTGATTGTGAAGGCGCAGCGCAATGCCTTGCGCGGCTGAAATAATTTCCTTGGCACGGTCTGAGTATTTGTTGATATCCATATTATTCTCCAATGGGTATTATATGGTTATTCTTCTTGGAATTCTCAAGTTTTTGGAAAAACCAGGCGCGTGGACGACATATAGTTGATGCACATTCCGGCAAGCGAACCTGCCGCCACCGCCCATCCCGGATTTGCATAGATAAAGGGAAACTGCGTAATCAGCAGCACATAGACCGAATAATTAACAACAAACCCGACAGCGTTCAGCGCAAGAAACGATGCCCATTGTTTCGCCAGCGGTGTTTTTGGCCTGTCAGCAAAGGTCAGGATGCGGTTGCCAAACCATGTGGTGGTCGCAGCGCAGATATAAGAGATAAGCCGCGCCGTGTAGGGATCAAGATTCAGAATATGAATGCCGAATTTCAAAACGCCGTAATCGACACAAAATCCAATCACGCCGATTGAACCGAATTTAAACATTCGCACCACTGTCTCTTTATCAATCATGGGGTATTAGTCATGGTAGTGAGGTGCCGAATGGCGCAGATAGGTCAGACGTTTTAGCTCCAAGCGTGCACGAGTCAAACTATCCAAAATCATTCCACATGCAACGCCGAGTGATGATAAGATAACCAGACCTGTCGCAAGTACCGCCGAAGGCAAGCGCGGCACCAAACCGGTTTTCATAAAATCTTCAATCACAGGTACGCCCAGAATAAGTGCGCCCAGAAGTAATACAAAACTGATGATGGAAAAAAACATCAGCGGCTTTTCTTCCTTTAACAAATACAAAATCGTGAACAAGATGCGGAAACCATCTTTAAAGGTGCTTAACTTGCTCACCGAACCTTCTGGCCGTTCTTTATAGGGGGTTTGCGTTTCGGCAACTGGCATACGCAATTGCAACGCATGCACAGTTAATTCGGTTTCAATTTCAAACCCGCGCGCGAGCGCAGGGAATGATTTTACAAACCGCTTTGAAAAAACGCGGTAACCCGAGAGCACATCATTGCACGATTTTCCAAACAGCACTCCGATCATGGTACTGATGGCCCAGTTACCGAAGCGATGCCCCTTGCGGTAGGCAAGTTCACTTTTTTCAACACGCGATGCGTTGATCATGTCATAGGGGCCATTTAATAATTGCGCGACAAGGCGCGGAGCCGACCGCGCATCGTAGGTATCATCACCATCCACCAGAACATAAATATCGGCATCCACATCGGCAAAGGCGCGGCGCACCACATTGCCCTTGCCTTGCTGCTTTTCATGACGCACCAAAGCACCAGCTTTCTTAGCGTTTTCAACGCTTTTATCAGTGGAATTATTGTCATAGACATACACGTGGCTCCCGGGTAAAACCGTGACAAAATCGCGTACCACGTTGGAAATGGTGGCTTCCTCGTTATAGCAGGGAATAATCACCGCGATGGTGGGAATGAAATGTTCGGGTGATTTGATTTCTGGCATTGAAGTCCCGGGATTGAAAAACTCTGGAAGCGAATTACTTCAATAGACTAACACCTGATGCCATAAAATTTAAAGCAGGATAATTGGATATGCTCGTCAAGATTGATAAAAAAGAAACCAACGCCCGCCCCACCCGTGAGGAGGCCGAAGAAAGCGTACGCACGCTTCTGGCATATCTTGGCGAAGACGTGACCCGCCCTGGGCTGATTGAAACCCCTGCCCGTGTGGTCCGTGCGTGGGAAGAATGGTGTGATGGCTACAAGGAAGATGCAGCCGATCTTGTTGGTAAATTTTTTGACGACATTCAGGGTTATGATCAGCCGGTAATTATGCGCAACATCGATTTCGTATCGCATTGCGAGCATCACATGGCCAGCATGCCGGGCACCGCCCATGTAGCCTATTGGCCTGATAAAAAAGTTGTTGGCATCAGCAAACTGGCACGTGTTGTTGATGTGTTCGCAAAGCGTCTGCAAAGTCAGGAAACCATGACCAAGCAAATCGCTGAAAGTTTGCACAACGGGTTATCACCCAAGGGCGTTGCCGTCATTATCGAAGCTGAACATGCCTGCATGACCACGCGCGGCGCGAATAAGGCTGATGCGCATCTGGTTACGCAGTTCTTCACGGGCTGCTTTAAAACGGATTTGCAGGCGCAAGAACGCATCACTGCATTACTGTGCGGCGCGCCACGTCATAAATAAAACGTCATAAATAAATCTAAATTAGATGATTAGCGAACGACCACGTCGCCGAACCATTGCGGCAACTGCTTGTTAAGCTCGCCATCAATCGCTTCAACGGCACGTGTCATGAGCTGCATATACACTTCGCGGCGACGATCGGGCGACCCATCAAGACTGGTTTGCTGGGTTTGCGAAGTGGTTGCATTGATGTGCGCGGTTAAGCCATCCGGACGGCTTGCAACCAGCATCACGCTGAGGTTTGTGGCCATTTCAGCTTTATAAACCGTGTTATCCCACAGCCAGCCCGTTTCCTTGGTTTCAACCGGCGTCACCGTGAATTCAGCTTTTTGAATTACAAGGCGGGTGGTGTTAACACCGCCGCCTGCACGAAATTTCTTGGCAGCATAGGCGGAAAGAAT